>NZ_SCOK01000021.1:0-93870 GCF_005502555.1 Pseudomonas sp. D(2018) | reverse complement strand
GCCAATGGGGGGGCGGGCGGCAGCTATTACGGCAATGGCGCGAATACGGCTGGTTACACGGCCGGCGGTGCCGGTGGCACGGCCAACAACGGCAGTACCAGCATCGGTGGCGGCGGCGGCGGTAGTGGCGCCTCTGCAGCGGGTGGCAAGGGCGCAGCGGCAGTCGGCGGCATCTACAACACCGGCACGCTCACCATCACCGGCTCCAGCATCACCAACAACCTTGGTGCCGGCGGCGGTGGCGGTGGCGGTGTGTCCTCTTACCAGGCCGCCAACTACGCCCGCAACGGGAGCGGTGGTAATGGCGGCGGGGGCGTGGGGGGCATCTGGAACGCTGGCGGCACCGTAAGAATCGACAGCGCCACCAACAGCACCCTCGCCACCGGGAACGTGGGCGCGGGCGGCTCCGGCGGCCTGGCAGTGACGGGCGGCTCGAATGGCAATTCGGGTAGCGCGGTCTCGGGCATCACGACGACGGGCGGTGGCACTCAAGACCTCAACTACGTCCCGAATGCCACTCCGACCACCGGCGGCCTCAATGGCGACAGCGTCGCCTGGGCAGGCGTCGGCGGCACTGTCGTGCTGGATTCCGGTGGCAACGCCGACCTCGGGGATACCGATCTGGAGGCCCTCAACAGCGGCTTTGGCAACTGGTCGGGCGCGAGCCTGACCGTGCAGCGTAACGGCACTGCCGTCAGCGCGGATACCTTCGGCTTCAATACCTCCGGTGCGCTCTTTACCGTGAGCGGCAGCAACCTGCAGTCCGGCGGGCAGACCTTCGCAACCTTTACCAACACTGGCGGTGTGCTGACCATCACCTTCACCAGCAGCGTTACCCCTGCGACTTCCGCGTTGGTGAATGACGTTGTCCAGCACATCACCTACCGCAACGACACGCCGGCAGGTGATGCCAGCGTTCGTTTCACCCTGAGCGACGGTGTCGCCAGTACCACGGCCGATGTCACGGTCACCAGCGACACCATCTACGTCACCAACACCAGTGATACCGCCACCATCGGCGCCAGCGATGGCGTGGGCCTGCGTGAGGCGGTAGCCATCGCGGCGGCTGATGTAACGGGTACGCAGACCATCATTCTCGGCAGCGGCGTGGCGGGCCAGACCATCACGCTTGGCAGCGGCCTGAGCCTGGGCGAGAGCCTGAGCTTCAATGGCGATTCGGCTACCGGCCTGATCATCACTGGCAGCACCATCACCCTGGGCGGCGGCACCACCACAGGTTTCACCAACGCCAGTGGCAGCGTCAGCTTCAACAGCACCCTGGCGGGGACCGGCGCGCTGGCCAAGTCCGGCGCGGGTACGTTGACGCTTGGCTCCACCAGCAACAACGGTGGCTGGTCCGGCGCCATGTCGGTAACCGGCGGTACCCTCAATGCCGATACAGGCTCGCGCTTGTCGAGTGGGAACCTGACCCTGGATGGCGGCACCCTGGCCATGACCGTGACGGGGGCGGCAGGGACGACCACCACCGTCGCCAACGCGGTCACCTTGGGAGCGGGCGGCGGCACCATCAGCGTCGGCGGTGACTTCGGCACCAATATCGCCGACTTCAGCGGCGTGATTTCCGGTTCCGGTAGCTTGACCAAAGCCGCGACGGCCACTCTGCAGCTCAGCGGCAGCAACAACTACGCCGGGACGACCACGGTCAATGCGGGCACTCTGTCTATCAGTGGCGATGGCAATCTGGGAAGCGGCGTCGTCGTCCTGAACAACATCGCCACGCTAGCGGTCACGGCCCCCACTACCATCGACAACGCCATCACTCTCAATGGCTTCGCCACCGTCCGCAACAGCGGAGCGGTAACGCTGGCTGGCGCCATCAGCGGTGGCGGCAACTTGGACAAATTCGGTGGCGGTACGCTGACTTTGACGGGAACCAACAGCTACCTGGGCTCCACAACAGTGAGTCTGGGCACCCTGAGTATTGCCGGTGATGCCAACCTGGGCAGTGGTGTGGTGAGCCTACACAGCGGCGGGGCGCTGACGGTGACCGGTGCGACCACCATCGATAACGACATTGTCCTGGGGGACAATATCTCGCTGACCAACACCAACGCGGTCACCCTGTCGGGCGTGATCAGCGGCGGCAGCAACTTCAGCAAGTTCGGGGCGGGCACCCTTACGCTCAGTGGCACAAACACTTACACCGGCACCACCAGTGTGAGAGTCGGCACCCTGAGCATTACCGGTGACCAGAACCTGGGTAGCGGCGCCGTGAGCTTGTTCAGCGGGACCACCCTGAGCATCACGGGCAACACCACGATCGACAACGCTATCGATCTGAGCGGCACCGCCAGTCTGGCCACCAGTGCGGCGGCCACCCTCTCCGGCGTCATCAGCGGCTCGGGCGGCCTGACCAAGACGGGCACCGGTACACTGACGCTGTCGGGAACCAATAACTACACCGGTGCCACGACGGTGTCGGCAGGCACGCTCGCCGTGAATGGCAGCACCACCAGCGCCACCACCGTAGCCAGCGGCGGAACCCTGGCCGGCAGTGGCACCCTGGGCGGTGCCGTGACCATCCAGAGCGGCGGCATTCTGTCTCCCGGCAATTCCGGCGCAGGCGCGCTGACCATCAACGGCAACCTGGGCATGGCCACCGGCAGCACCTTGGCAGTGGATATCAACGGCACCACTGCCGGTACCGGCTTCGATCAGCTGGTGGTCACTGGCACGGTGGACGTTTCCGGCGCGACCTTGGCTGTCAATCACGGCTATGCACCGGGCAACGGCGACACCTACACCATCATCTCCAACGATGCCGCCGATGCCGTCACCGGTACCTTCAGCGGTCTGGCCGAGGGTGCTACCACCACCGCAGGTGGCAACAGCACGGTACTGACCGCCAGCTACATCGGCGGCACCGGTAACGACTTCACCCTGACCGCGCCGATCAACGCAGCGCCTGTTGTCGGCAGCCTCAACGGCGACAGCATCACCTTCACCCAGGGCAGCGGCACCGTCCTGCTCGACGGCGGCAGCAACGCCACCGTCATCGACTCCGATTCGCCCGATTTCGACGGCGGCAACGTGACCGTGTCCATCGTCACTAATGGCGTAGCCGGCGAGGATGTGCTCGGCATTCGCAACCAGGGCACCGGCGCGGGGCAGATCGGCGTCTCCGGAAGCAACGTGACGTACCAAGGCACCATCATCGGCAGCTTCACCGGTGGCAGCGCCGGGGCCGATCTGGTCATCAGCCTGAACAGCTCGGCCGATGCAGTGGCCGTCCAGGCGTTGATTCGCAATCTCGGCTACAACAACACCAACGCCACCAACGGCATCGGCCAGGCGGATCGCACGGTCCGCATCACCGTCAATGACGGCGATGGCGCCACGTCCAGCAATGCCGATGTAACAGTCGCGGTGGTCGAGACCGTAGCGCCGGCTACCGTCAGCATCGTGGTTGCCGACACAGCACTGAGCGCTGGCGAAACCAGCACCGTCACCCTCTCCTTCAGCGAGGCGGTGACGGGCCTCACCACCGCCGACTTCACCGTGGCCAACGGCGTACTCAGCAACCTCAGCACCTCGGACGGCGGCATCACCTGGACCGCCACCCTGACGCCGGATAGCAATGTCCAAGACGCCGCCAACCTGATCACCCTGAACAACACCGGCTACACCGACCTGGCCGGCAATGCCGGTGTCGGCACCACCGATTCCAACAACTACGCCATCGACACCCAGCGCCCAACAGCCACCATCGTGGTGGCTGACACCGCATTGAAGGCCGGCGAAACCAGCACCGTCACCATCACCTTCAGCGAAGCGGTGAACGGCCTCACCACCGCCGACTTCACTGTCGCCAATGGCACGCTCAGCAGCCTGAGCTCGTCCAATGGCGGCATCACCTGGACCGCCACCCTGACGCCGGATACTGATGTCCAGGACGCCGGCAACCTGATCACTCTGGACAACACCGGCTACATCGACCAGGCCGGCAACACGGGTTCCGGCACCACCAATTCCAACAACTACGCCATCGATACCCAGCGTCCCAACGCCACCATAGTCGTGGCCGATACCTCGCTGATTGTGGGCGAAACCACCACGGTCACCATCACCTTCAACGAAGCGGTGACGGGGCTGGACCTGGCCGATTTCACCGTCGCCAATGGCAGCCTGAGCAACCTTTCGAGCACGGATGGCGGCACCACCTGGACGGCCACCCTGACACCGAGCGCCAGCGTCGAAGACAGCGGCAATCTCATCAGCCTGGACAACACCGGTGTGATCGACGCCGCTGGCAATACCGGCATCGGCAGCACCGACTCCAACAACTATGCCGTCGATACCCAGGCTCCGTTGAACGCAGTGCCGGGCGCGCAGGTCACCAACACCGTGACTCCAATCGTGTTCAGCAGTGGTAACGGCAATGCCCTGACCGTGACCGAGGGTGGCAACCTGACCACCGTTGTCTCGGTGGCCAGCGGCACCCTCAGTGCCACCGCCGGTGGCGGCGCGATCATCAGCAACAATGGCACCGGCAGCGTGACCATCAGTGGCACGGCAGCAGAGATCAACGCCGCGCTGGAAGGGCTGGTCTACACCCCGGCAGCGGCCGGTGGTACCAGCATCAGCATCCAGTCCACCGATGCCGCCGGCAACATCGACAGCGACAGCGTCGCCGTGACCGTGAACAACAGCACCCTGCTGGTGACGTCCAACCTGGATTCCGGTGACGACCAGACTGCGTCCAGCAACATGGCGGCCGATCAGGCTGACGGCGGTGGCCTGAGCATTCGCGAAGCGCTGTTCTGGGCGCGCGGGGGCGACACCATCACCTTCGACCTGAACGGCGCGCTGGCCGGCAACCAGGGCGGCACTATCGTCCTTGGCGGCAGCCAGCTCGACATCAACTACAGCAACCTGCGCCTGGACGGTGACCTGAACGATGACGGCGTCGCCGACGTGACCCTCTCCGCCAACGGCGCCAGTCGGGTGATGCAAGTCGGCAACAGCCTCGCCGGCGTCGAGATTTCCGGCCTGGTGCTGACACAGGGCAATACGGGCGGGGGAGGCGCTGGTCTCAGTATCGGCTTCGGCTCCAGCGTGACCCTTCGGGATTCGGTCGTCAGCAACAGCGCGGATAGTGGTCTCGGCGGTGGCGGCATTTATGGGAGTGGCGCGAACCTGACGATGGTCAACAGCACCGTCAGCGGCAATACCAGCAATACGTTCGGCGGCGGTATTCGTGTGGTGGGGTCTGGCGGCACGCTGACGATGCTCAACAGCACCGTCACCGGCAATACCACCACCGGCGCTAGCGCTCACGGCGGCGGCCTCCAGTTCGGCGGTACCGGCGGTTTGACGATCATCAACAGCACCTTCAGCGGCAACGCCGTCCTTGGCGCCGGCTCGCTGGGGGGCGGTATCCGTGTCACCAGCGGTACGTCCTTCATCTACAACACCACAGTGGTCGGCAACGCCGCGTCCGGCAGCGGTGGCGGTATTCACGCCAATGGCACCGACACGCTGGTCAACACCGTGGTCGCCGGCAACACCTCCGGTGCCGGCGCCGCCGCGGCAGTAGGCGGTTCGCCGCTGGCTACGGGCGGTATCGCAGACGACGTGGCCTCGACAGTCGAGACCGCCACCAACAGCTATTTCGGCAGCAACGTCGGTATCACCACTGCCAGCGGTGTGCTTAACAACCAGGGCACCGCCAACCTGCTGCTGGGCAATCTGGCCAATAACGGCGGATCGGTGCAGACCCACAAGCCCCAGGCAGGCAGTGCATTGCTCGACGCTGGCAGCAATGCCGGCCTGCCGCTCGACACCTATGACCTGGATGACGATGGCAATACCACCGAGGTGCTGCCGATCGACGCCATAGGCAACGTGCGGGCCACCGGCAGCGCCGTCGATATCGGTGCAGTGGAAGCCAATGCACCGCCGGTGCTGGGCAACGTCAATGGTGGCGGCAGCTACACCGAGGGTGGTGCGGCCATCGTGATCGATGCCGATGCCAGCGTGTCCGATGCGGACCTGGACCTGCTCAACGGTGGCAGCGGCAACTACGACGGCGCCTCCCTGGTCGTGGTGCGCAATGGCGGCGCCAATGCCAGCGACCTGTTCGGCTTCCTCGATGGCAACGGCATCACCCTGGTGGGCAGCAGCCTAGTCAAAAACGGCCAGGTGATCGGCAGCTTCGACACCAGCACGAGCGGCCAACTGACCCTGACCTTCACCGACGCCAACGGCCAGATTCCGACCACGGCGGACGTGAACCACATCCTCCAGCAACTGACCTATGCCAACAGCTCCAACGACCCGGTCGCCAGCGTCGCCCTGAGCTGGACCTTCGCCGATGAGCTGGGCGCCACTGCTTTCGGCAGTACGCTGGTCAACCTAGTGGCGGTGAACAACGCACCAACCGCCACCGCCACCGGTGGCAACCCCACCTATACCGAGAATGGCGCCGCCGTCGATCTGTTCAGCGGCATCAGCATCGGCACGGTCGAAGCGGGCCAGAGCATCACCGGCCTGACCCTGACCGTCAGCAACGTCGCCAACGGCGCCAGCGAGATCCTGAGCATCGACGGTACCGACGTCCTGCTGGTCAACGGCGCCAGTGGCACTACTGCCAGTAATGGCATCGGCTACAGCGTCAGCCTGGTGGGCGGCACCGCCACCGTCACCCTGACCCATGCCGGTCTGAGCACTGCAAGTGCCCAAGGCGTGATCGATGGCATGACCTATCGCAACAGCAGCGAAGCGCCTGCTGCCGGTAGCCGCGTGGTCACCCTGACCAGCATTCGTGACAGCGGCGGCACCAGCAATGGCGGGGTGGACACCAGCAGCCTCGCGATTGCGGCCACCGTGAATGTGGTAGCGGTCAACGATGCACCGGTCATTACTGCCCCGGGTTCCATTGGCGTCACCGAAGATCTTGCCCAGGCCCTGACCGGCATTTCCTTCAGCGACGTGGATGCCAGCACTGGCAGCGTCACCGTGACCTTCAGCGTGGCCAGCGGCAGCCTGGGCGCCATCAGCGGCAGCGGCGTGACCGTGGCCGGTTCCGGCACCGGTACCCTGACCCTCGTGGGCAGCATCAGCGATATCAATGCCTTCATCGCCGCCAATGGCGTGAGCTTCACCGCCGCAGCCAATGCCACGGCCAACGTGACCCTGACCATCGGCATCGACGATGGCGGCAATACGGGTACCGATCCAGGCAACTCCGGCACCGGCACCTCGGAAGCCAGCAGCACCACCGTCACCCTGGCGGTAAGTGCGGTGAACGATGCACCGGTCAACAGCCTGCCGGTGGGGCAGGGCGTCAACCAGGATGCGAACCTGGTGTTCAGCGCGGGTAATGGCAACCTGATCAGCATCAGCGATGTGGACGTCGGAGGTGGCACCCTGCAGGTCACCCTGACTGCAACCAACGGCCTGATTTCCTTGAGCGGTATCAGTGGTCTCAGCTTCAGCAACGGCGACGGTACCGCCGACGGCAGCATGACCTTCACCGGCACATTGGCGGATATCAACAACGCCCTGAACGGCCTGACCTTCAGCCCAACCACCGGCTACAACGGGCCGGCCAGTATCCAGATCAGCACCAGCGACCTGGGGGGCACAGGCAGCGGCGGGGCCCAGACCGACACCGACACCCTCGCCATCACCGTCAACCCGATCAACCCGGTGATCACCGACATCGGCGTCAGCAACCCGGATGGCGGCTACAAGGTGGGCGACGTCATCACCATCACCGTCACCTTTGATCAGGCGGTGATCGTCGACACGTCCGGCGGCGTGCCCACGCTGCTGCTGGAAACCGGCCTGCTGGACCGCACTGTCACCTACGTTTCCGGCTCGGGCAGCAACACCCTGAGCTTCAGCTACACCGTGCAGGCGGGTGACCTCAGCGCCGACCTGGATTACCAGTCCAGCGGTGCCCTGGCGCTCAACGGTGGCAGCATCCGCAATGCCGGCAACGCCAGCGCCATCCTGACGCTGCCGACCACTGGCGGCGCCGACTCCATCGCCGGGCAGCATGGCATCGTCATCGACGGTGTGGTGCCGCAAGTCACCGGCGTCAGCGTGCCGGCCAATGGCACCTACGTGGCCGGGCAGAACCTGGACTTCACCGTCAACCTCAGCGAAGCGGTGACCGTCGACACCACTGGCGGCACGCCGCGCATCGCCATCACCCTGGACGGCGGCGGCACTGTGTTCGCCGACTACCTGAGCGGTTCCGGCACCACGGCGCTGGTGTTCCGCCTGACCGTCGCCAGCGGCCAGCTCGATACCAATGGCATCAGCGTCGGCGGCACCATCCAGGCCAACGGCGGCACCCTGCGCGATGGCGTGGGTAACGACGCCAACACCAGCCTCAACAATGTCGCCAGCACCACGGGTGTGCGGGTGGATGCCGTGGTGCCGGTGGTGGGTAGCGTCAGCGTGCCGGTGGGCATCCCCTACAACGCCGGCGATACCCTGACCTTCGTGGTCAACGCCAGCGAAGCGGTGATCGTCAATGGCGTCCCGCGCTTGTCCCTGGATATCGGTGGTACCACGGTCTTCGCCAACTACGTGGCCGGTTCCGGTACCAGCACCCTGGTGTTCCAGTACACCATCCAGGCGGGCGACAACGACGCCAACGGCATCGCCGTGACCGGTCTCGCCAGCAATGGCGGCAGCCTGCTGGACGCCGCTGGCAACGCCATGACGCTGACGCTGAGCAGCGTTGGCGACACCAGTGGCGTGATCGTCGACACCGTCGCGCCCAACCCGAGCGGCATCGTCAGCGTCGATCCGTCGCCGACCAATGCCGGCAGCGTGCGCTACACCGTGACCTTCAGCGAAGACGTCAGCGGTGTGGACCTCGGCGACTTCACCCTGGTGACCACAGGCAGCGCAGGCGGCAGCCTCACCGGCCTGGTGCAAATCGACGCCCGCACCTATCAGCTCACTGTCAGCGGCGTGAGCGGCACCGGTACCCTGGGGTTCAACCTCAACGGTTCCGGTACCGGCATCGTCGACGTTGCCGGCAACGCCCTCAGCGGCGGCCTTACCGGCGCGGTGTACAGCGTCGACCGCGATGTGCCCACCGTCACCGGCGTCAGCGTGCCGGTCGGCGTGCACTACAACGCTGGCGACACCCTGACCTTCGTGGTCAACGCCAGTGAAGCGGTCATCGTCAACGGCGTACCGCGCCTGGCCATCGACATGGGCGGCACCACGGTGTTCGCCGATTACGTGGCGGGCTCGGGCAGCAGCACACTGGTGTTCCAGTACACCGTCCGCGCGGGCGACAACGATGCCAACGGCATCGCTGTCACGGGCCTGGTGGCCAATGGCGCGACCCTGCGGGATGCCATCGGCAACTCGATGAACCTGGCGCTGAACGGCGTCGGCAACACCAGCGGTGTGATCGTCGATACCACTGCGCCGAATGCCAGCGCGACAGTCACGCCGCTGCCCACACCCGGCAGCGTGCAGTACACCGTGACCTTCGACGAGAACGTCAGCGGCATCGACCTCGGCGACTTCAACCTGGTGACCACCGGCAATGTCAGCGGCACCCTGCAATCGCTGGTGCAGGTCGATAGCCGTACTTTCCTGGTCACCGTCAGCAACGTGGCAGGTGCCGGCACGCTCAACCTCGGCCTGAACGCCACCGGTACGCTGATCACCGATACCGCAGGCAACGCCATGCTCAGCGGGCTGCCGGCCCAGACCTACAGCGTTCCGCAGAACGATGGCGATCCGGAGTTCCGCGCCAATCCGCCGGTCATCGTGCCGCCGGAGCCGACGGTGCCGGTGGATACGGTACTGCCGAATCCGCCACCGCCGCCGTTCACCTCGCCGCTCATTCCGCCGCCGCTGTTCGAGCAGCCGACGCTGGGCAGCGGCATTCCGACCCTGGGCAATATCTTCATCAACCAGGGGGCCCTGGCGCCCAGCTTCATCGCCCAGGTATTCGGCAGCAGCGACGGCTTCGGCGATGGCTCCGGTTCGGGCTTCCTCGGCTTTGGCGGGGGCGATGGTGGTGTGTTCGGCAGCAGCAGCCTGTCGAGCTTCTTCGACAAGGATGTGCCGCAGGACTCCGAAGAAATGAAGCTGTTCGACGGTAAGCAATGGAAGGGCGGCTCCGGGGGGAGCGGCCAGGGCATCTTCGGGGCGCCCTCGCTTGGCCAGCAGTTGCAGGACATCAAGGACAACGAGCAGCGTCAGGTCAGGGAGCTGGCCATGGCACTGGGACAGATCCAGGTGGATCGCCCGCAGGCTTAAGAACAACGAATTAGAAATCTGTAAGTGCCGTGTCTAGGGGGCGGCCCAAGGATGAGCAAAGCAGCGAAGCTTTTCACCGTAAGCGTACTGGCGCTGGCGGTCACCGGTTGTGCGGTGACCAGCCAGCCCATCGACCGTAGCGTCAGCGAACAGCGCGCCCGCGCGGACCTGGCCACCATGTTCAAGGACCAGGAACCCCTCAGCGGGCCCCTTACCTTGCATGAGGCCATGGCCCGTGCGGTGAAGTACAACCTGGAGGCACGCCTCAAGGTGATGGAGGAAGCCCTGGCCAAGCGCCAGGTCGATCTGGCCAGCTTCGACATGCTGCCGCGCATGGCCATGGAAGCGGGCTACGCCGGGCGCAGCAACGTCAGCGCCTCCAGCAGCCAGAGCGTGCTGACCAACACCCAGTCGCTGGAACCTTCCACCTCCCAGGACCGTGACCGTGGCGTGGCGGACCTGACCATGGTGTGGAACGTCCTAGACTTCGGCGTCAGCTACGTCAGCGCCAAGCAGCAGGCCGACCAGCGCCTGATCGTCCAGGAACGTCGCCGCAAGGTGGTCCACACCATCATCCAGGACGTGCGCTCGGCCTACTGGCGTGCCGTGGCGGCCGACCGCCTGCTGAAGCAGATCGACAGCCTGATGGCGCGCGTCGATGAGGCTCGCTCCAGCAGCCAGCGCATGAGCTCGGAGCGCATTGGCGACCCGGTGCAGGCCATGAGCTACCAGCGAGCGTTGATCGAGGCCACCCGCCAGTTGGAAGAGCAGCGCCGCGCGCTATCCCTGGCCAAGACCGAACTGGCCGCGCTGATCAACCTCCCGCTGAACACCGACTTCACCCTGGCCGCCACAGACGATTACCAGGTGCCGGAACTCAAGGTGGACATGAACCGCCTGGAAGAAGAAGCCCTGGCTAGCCGCCCGGAACTGCGCGAGCAGGACTACCAGGCGCGCATCAGCGCTGCCGAGACCCGCAAGGCCATGCTGCGCCTGTTGCCGGGCCTGGAGTTCTCCGCTGGCGGCCATTACGACAGCAACTCCTTCCTGGTGAACCAGAGCTGGGCCGACTACGGCGTGAAGGTTACCTGGAACCTGTTCAACGTCCTCTCCGGTCCGGCCGCCATCGACGTCGCCAGGGCTGGCGAGTCCGTCGCCGCTGCCCGTCGCCAGGCCATGTCCATGGCCGTGCTCGCGCAGCTCTACGTGGCGAACGCCAACTTCCACGAGGCGCAGCGACAGTTCCAGACCAGCGAAGAACTGGCCAAGCTGGACGGACAGATCGCCGAACAGCTGCGCAACCGCTACAAGACCCAGAGCATCGGCGAGCTGGACCTGATCCAGGGTGAGCTGAACACCCTGCAGGCGCAGCTCAAGCGAGACCTGTCTTACGCCGAACTGCGCAACGCCTACGCCCAACTGTTCGTCAGCGCAGGCGTAGACCCGCTGCCCGAGACGCTCCCGGACGACAAGCTCGCCACCATCGCCAATGCGCTGGAGAGCGGCGAGTCGCGCTGGGAGAGCGGGGATATCAGTACAGCCAAGTAGATACTGTGTAGAGCGACGCGAAACCCAACACAGGTAATGGAGCTGTTGGGTTTCGCCGCGCTCAGCCCAGTCTGCGGACTAATGCGCATGACCTTCCGCATGCCCATGCCCGTGCCCTTCTTCCTCTGCCACCTCTTCCTCATGCCCTTGAGAGGTGCTTTCCCCTCCGCCATGCTGATGCCCATCACTGCTGGCCACCAGTTGGCGATAGTCGTCTGCGTCCAGCTCCGGTAACTGCTGGAGGAACGCGACCATACCCCAGATGTGCTCGTCGCTCATGCTCTTGCCCCAGGCTGCCATACCGGTGGCCTTGATGCCGTGTTTGATCACCCAGAAAGCCGCCGCGGGGTCGCCGCCCACACCTTGCCGGCTGAGGTTCGGCGGAGCCGGGTAGAGGGCTTGGCTGAGCTCGGTATTTGCCATTCCAGGGGCCAGGTGGCAGCCGACGCACATGGCGTCGTAATTGCCTGCACCCGCGCGGATGAGCTCTGCATTGTCCAGTGGTGGAACGGGGATGTCCCGTGCCCGGATTTCGATGGAGCGGTCTCGGGCGGCGGTAAGGAATGCATGTACCAGGGCGTGGTGCGGGTCGTCGGCAGCGACGTTCACCATGCCGGTATACACCACGCCGCTCACGCCAGCGGCGACCATAAGGCCAGCGAGGGCCAGGGTTTTTATTGTTCTTTTCATCGTCAGGGGCTCAGAACCAGAAGCGGATACCGGCGACGAAGCGGGCTTCGTCATTGTCTTCACCTTCTTCGCGTGCGAAGTCGGCGGTGTTGCCGTAGTTGCGGTTCCAGGTCACGCCCACGTAAGGGGCGAACTGGGGAACGATCTCGTAGCGCAGGCGCAGTCCCAGCTCGGTATTGGCCAGGCCGGAGCCGACGCCGCGCTCGTGGTCGTTGCGTCCGTAGAGGTTCACCTCCGCCAGGGGCTGCAGGATCAGCCGGTTGGTCAGCAGGATGTCGTATTCGGCCTCCAGGCGCAGTGCGCTCTGGCTGCTTTCGCCGAGGTAGGCGGTGGCCTTGGTTTCCAGGCCATACAAGGGCATGCCCTGTGCCCCGAATGCCGCCCAGGTTTGCGGCGAGCCGGGCTTGAAGTCCTGACGCACTCCGGCCACCAGCTCCCACCAGGGGCTCACGGCGCGGCCGTAGAGGGCCTGGACCTCGGCTTCCTCGGTGGTGCCGTTGCCGCGCTCGCCTTCCGAACGCAGCCACAGCCGATTGATATCGCCGCCGATCCAGCCCGAAGCGTCCCAGCTCAGCACGCTGGCATCGTCGGCGTCCTGGTACTCCAGTTGGTCCAGCAGGAAGTAGCTGTTGATCCCGCCGGCATGCATGGTGTGGGGCGGCAGGTCCGGGAAGGCTGCGGCGCGGTCGGCGTCGGTTGGCACCGGGATGGGCGCGCGACTGCCATAGCCGTCGGGCTGTTTCTGCGGGTGCTCCATGGAGCCGTGATTCATCTGGCTGTGATCCATGGCGCCGTGGTCCATCTGGCCATGCTGCACCTGGCCGTGATCCATGGTTTCGGCCGCCTGTGCACTGCCGGCCGAGCCAAGGGCCACGGCCAGGGCGAGCAGGGCAGGGCGCTTGAGGCTATCGATCATCTTTGCTGTCCGCCTTGGGCTTGGCGTCTTGGGCCGGATGCATGGCGCCGTGGCCCATCTTGCTGTGATCCATGTTCTGCATCTGGGTGTGGTCCATGCCCTGCATCTGGCCGTGATCCATCTGCCCGTGATTCATCTTCTGCGTGTTGTCGACTTGGGGTTTCTGGTGGTCGTCATTGTCGTTCTCACCGGCCCAGGCGGCCGGCGCCAGCAGGGCAAGGACCAGGGTGGCGACAGTGAGGGGCTGCATCGATTTGTTCATAGGTTTCTCCTTCATTCGATTACGCGGACTTCACGGAACATGCCCATGTCCATGTGGAATAACAGATGGCAGTGGTACGCCCAGCGGCCCAGTGCATCGGCCGTGACGCGATAGCTGCGTCGTGTGCCGGGGGGCATGTCGATGGTGTGCTTGCGTACCTGGAAGTTGCCTTGCTCGTCCTCCAGGTCGCTCCACAGGCCGTGGAGGTGAATGGGGTGGGTCATCATGGTGTCGTTGACCAGGGTGATGCGCAGGCGCTCGCCGTATGTCAGCCGCAGCGGCTCCGCGTCGGCGAACGGGATGCCGTCGAACGACCAGGAGAAGCGCTCCATGTGCCCGGTGAGGTGCAATTCGATGGTGCGCGCCGGCTCACGGCCGTCAGGGTCGGGGAAGGTGCTGCGCAGGTCGGCGTAGGTCAGCACGCGGCGGCCGTTGTCGCGCAGGCCGATGCCGGGGTCGTCCAGCTTGGGGGCTGGCGTCATGGTCTGCATGTCCACCAGCGGGTTGTTGGCTTCCGATGCCGGGTGGGCCTGCATCTGGCCACCCATCTGCGAGTGGTCCATGCCCTGCATGGCGGAATGGTCCATTCCTGCCATGTCGTCCCCATCCTGCGATCCGTGGCCCATGGCACCGTGGTCCATACCCATATCGGCCATGCTGATCAGCGGGCGTGGGTCGGGGGTTGGCACGGGTGCGCTCAGCCCTTCGCGCACCGCCAGGGTGCCGCGGGCGTAACCGGAGCGGTCCATGGACTGGGCGAAGATCGTATAGGCCTCGTCGCTCGAGGGCTCCACCAGTACGTCATAGGTCTCGGCCACGGCAATACGGAACTCATCCACGCTCACCGGCTCAACGGGCTGCCCGTCGGCGGCGATCACCGTCATTTTCAGGCCGGGGATGCGCACATCGAAGTAGGTCATGGCCGAGCCGTTGATGAAGCGCAGGCGGATCTTTTCGCCCGGCCGGAACAGCCCGGTCCAGTTGCCATCCGGCGCCTGGCCGTTGAGCAGGTAGGTGTAGGTGGCGCCGCTGACGTCCGCGAGGTCGGTGGGGCTCATCTTCATGTCCGCCCACATCGTGCGGTCGGCCATGGTGGCGGACCAGCCTTTCTCGCTGACGTCGTTGATGAAGTCCCCGACGGTGCGCTTGTGCTGGTTGTAGTAGTCCGACTGCTTCTTCAGCTTGGCCATCACGCGGGCCGGGTCTTCGTCGGTCCAGTCGCTCAGCATCACCACGTAGTCGCGCTGGTACTGGAAAGGCTCCGGTTCCTTCGGGTCGATCACGATGGGGCCGTACACACCTACCTGCTCCTGCAGGCCGGAGTGGCTGTGGTACCAGTAGGTGCCGTGCTGCTTCACCTGGAAGCGGTATTCGTACATGCCGTCCGGCGCAATGCCGGCAAAGCTGAAGCCCGGCACGCCGTCCATGTTGGCGGGCAGGATCATGCCGTGCCAGTGGATGGACGTGTCTTCAGCCAGGCGATTGCGCACCCGCAGGGTCACGGTGTCGCCCTCGCGCCAGCGCAGCAGCGGGCCGGGGAGGGTGCCGTTGATGGTCTTGGCGATTCTCGCCTTGCCGGTGAGGTTCACCGGCGTCTCGCCAATGAACAGGTCGAACTCGGTGCCGCTGAGCACCGCAGGCTGGCCCGGGCTGGTCACCGCCCAGACAGGCGCTTTCCACAGCCCCAGGCCACCGAGTATGCCGCCAGCGGCAAGGCCTTTGACGAAGGTCCGCCGCGAGGTTTTGCACTGCATGCCGTTTCAATCCAGTCAGTCAGAAAGGGCGCCGCGCAACGGTCTGCTGCGCGGCTCACATGTAAAACTGCCATATCGAAGAACGGCGGGTGATTACATTTCTGTCAGTTTGGCCGGGCTCGGTGCTGGCCTCTGGGCTATCGTTTCTCCACGGCAGCGGTAAGGCTCAGCCCTTTGCCGGGTTCAGGGACAACCACTCCTTTTGGCGGGAGAAACGCCATGTCTATCCGCACCCGATTCAGCGCCGTGCTGCTGGCCTTGCTGGCTTGCGGCGTCAACCTGGCCTTTGCCGCCACGGATGCCGGCATCTCCGCCGCCGAAAGCGATGACGCCCCCACGGCTGGCGTTTCCGCAGCCCCGGCGGTTGACGCCGCACCGGCAGCCGCCTCGCCAGCGACCCAACCCGCCGCCACGCAGGCGGTGTTCAGGACCGAAGAACTCGACCAGATGATGGCGCCCATCGCCCTCTATCCGGATTCCCTGCTGGCGCAGGTGCTGATGGCAGCGACCTACCCGGGCAACGTGGCCGACGCCGTCGCCTGGTCCAAGGCCCATCCGGACGTCCAGGGCGATGCGGCTGTGAAGCAGGTGGCCGACCAGCCCTGGGACCCCAGCGTGCAATCCCTGGTGGCCTTTCCGCAGGTGCTTGCCACCCTCGGGCAGGACCCGGCCTGGGTGCAGCGCGTGGGGGATGCCTTCCTGGCCCAGCCCAATGATGTAATGGATTCCGTCCAGCGCCTGCGGCGCCAGGCTCAGGCCGCTGGCAACCTGGAATCCAATGAACAGCAGACAGTCAGTGTCCAGCAAGCCGCGCCCGCACCCAGCTCCACCACCACCGTGGTGCAGCCGGCCGCCAGCACCCAGACCATCATCATCGAGCCCGCCGACCCGCAAGTCGTGTACGTGCCCAGCTACAACCCCACCGTGGTCTATGGCAGTTGGTCCTATCCGTCCTACCCGCCGCCCTACTACCCGCCGCCGCCCAGCTATGGCTATCCAGTTGCCACCGCATTGGCGACGGGCCTGGCCTTCGGCGTCGGCGTGGGCATCGTCAATTCCCTCTGGGGCGACTGCGACTGGGGTGGCGGCGACGTCGACATCGACGTCAATCGCTACAACAACATCAACACCAACCGGCAGATCAATGCCAACCAGAACAAGTTCGTCCACAACCCCGTCAACCGCCAGGGCGTGCCCTACCGCGACAACATCAACCGTCAGCAGAACGGCCTGCGCCTCAATGGCAGTCAGCAGCGCGAGCCCCTGCGTGGGTACGACGCCGATCGCACCGCGCAACGCCAGCGCGCCAGCCAGAGCATGCAGCAACGGGGCATCCAGGCGCCCGCCGGCAGCAACCAGCAAGCCCGTGAGAGAGCCCAGGCTGCCAGCCGCGATATGCGCAACGACCCGCAGGCGCGCCAGCGCGCCGAAAGTGCGGTGCAGCAGCGCCAGCGCACCGATGCCAACCGGCCGCAACAGCGCCCGCGCACGCAGAACAACCAGCAAGTACGGCAACAGGCCCGTCAGCAACACACCGCAGCCCGCCAGCAGGCACCGCGCAATAACGCCTTTGATGGCGCTCGTCAGCCGTCCCAGACGCGCGCGGCTGCCAGTCGGGGCGAGGCCAGTCGGGCCTCTGCCTCGCGCCCCCAAAAGGCTTCTGCCGGCCGGCAGGTACAACGTCCAGCCCACGCACCGTCTCGTGGCGGTGGTGGCCGTAGGCGCTGAAAGGAGACAGCCCATGAATCGCGTAAACCGCATCCTCGCCCTGCTGTCGCTGGCCGTCTGCGCCATCAGCGTCAATGCAAACGAACGCTTCAAGACCCCGGAGGCCGCAGCTGAATCCTTCGTCGCCGCCCTCGGAACCGAAAAGGCCGATGCCGATCGCCTGGCTGCACTGCTCGGCGCCGACTGGCGGGACTACATCCCCACCAAGGGCATCGAGCGCAAGGACGTCGACGCTTTCATCGCCCACTACAAGGAAAAGCACGAGATTGACATCGCCACCAAAGGCCGCGCCCACATAGTCGTCGGCAACGACCCCTGGACGCTGCCCATCCCTATCGTTCAGGACAAACAAGGCTGGAGCTTCGACGCCAAGGCCGGTGGCGAGGAGATTCGCCTGCGCCGTATCGGTCGCAACGAGCTGTCGGCCATCGAGGCTGCAGAGGCGTACCACGACGCGCAGATGGACTACGCCGAGGTCGACCGCAACGGCGATGGCGTGCTCGAGTACGCGCAGAAGTTCATCAGCACCGACGGCCAGCACGACGGCCTGTACTGGGCCGATGAAGACGGCACCGACGAAAGTCCCCTCGGTCCGCTATTCGGCGGCCAGACCAAGGGCGACGACTGGCACGGTTATCACTTCCGCATTCTGACTGCCCAAGGCCCCTCGGCCCCCGGTGGCGCCTACGACTACATGCTTGGCAAGGCCATGAGCCGTGGCTTCGCCCTGGTCGCCTGGCCCGCCCAATACGGCGACAGCGGCGTGATGAGCTTCACGATCAGCCACGAGGGCCAGGTCTTTCAGAAGGACCTTGGCCGCGATAGCGAAAAGATCGCCAAGGCCATGAAGACCTTCGACCCGGACAGCAGTTGGGATGAAGTTCAGCCGCAGGACGCGCCGGGCTCGTAAGGCGTTTGCCCGAAAAGCAAAAGCCGCAGGGGCACGTGGGCACCCTGCGGCTCTTTTATAAGGTCGGGCTTCCTTGCCCGCCCACGCTTACCAGGAGGCGAGCGCGGGGTTCATTCGAGCAGGAACCTGGGTGGTAGTCCGGTTGGCGGCCCACTTGACCAGCAGGGTCATCGCGGCGAAGCCAAGGCAGATGAGCACCGGGTAGGCGAACATGATGTCGCTCAGGGAGTATTTCCAGCTCAGCGGACGGGCGATACCCAGCATCGCGCCGTAGAACCAGGACACCCCGGAAACGACACCCGAGAACAGCGCGAGGTTACGGGCATTGATGTCGAGCTTGAGCAGGCTGCCGGCCTTGTCCATCGCAGGCATCACCACACTGTGCAGTACCCAGCCGTTGAGGGTCAGCAGTGCGACGACCAGGATCTTGGCCTGCAGTTTGGGGTTGAGGAAATACACCGCCCCCTTCTGCGAGTAGTCCAGCGCCACGATACCGATCCCGGTTACCCAGAGTGCTGCGAGGGAAAGCAGTACGGTCTGCTTCAGCGCATGCAGATGTTCCTTGTCGGCAGCGGTCGAATCACGGCCCTGGAACAGTTGCTTGATCATGGCGATATCGCTGGTCAGCACCATGCCGATAGCCACGCAGCAAGCGATGAGGTGGGCGTAGACCACGCCCATGCGAGTCAGCTCCATGGTTGCCGGCTGTTGGAACAGGGAAGCAACAAGATGAAAAAGCTCCATGGTTTACCTCTTTCTAACAATTTGAGCGGCTGTACTGATGCAACAGCGGCATTGGAATTATGTATTTGCATGTTCGCCGTCTGCGAACGAAGGCCTACCCTTGGCCTTTTTCCGGGACGAAAAATCCCCGGCACATGAACTCTCATGCACTGTGGAGTCGTTCCGGATTTATGTAGAAGTCAGTCGCGCCATCAGTGGTGTTGATGGCAAGTCGCGTCCTGATCGCCGGTGCATAATAATCGCAACATCCCGTTTTTGTTCAAAAAACGATCAAAGCCCCGACCGGCGGCAGTGACGGCGATGGTTATAACAGCCCTGCAAAAAGTAAGGGATCGCCTCTAAACCGGTGGTTTCCGGCACCCCCGGAACCCCTCCGGACGCTTCCGAAATTTTGACTATCACTGGGTGGCAAATAAGCCATTTGATGGCTGATTTGCCGCGCCATCGTAATCCCAACCATCAACCCGCGGGTACATCCGGAATACCTATCCATTCGTACCCATTCTGCGGTTTTGCGCCGCATTGCTCCCTTCACGGCGCACCGCCAATATCAGGCTTCGATTCCGGAGGCTCCCTATGGAAGGCAACGGTTGGTTACTGCTGGCCGCTGCGGGCACTGCGCTCGCCGCCGCTCTGCTGGTGCGCGGGATGGCAGGCCTGGCCATTGCCCGGTTCAAACCCGGCTACAACGGTGCCCGCTTCTGGATCGTCAGCTCGTTGGCCAGCCTGGTGCTCGGCGGGTTGTACCTGACCGGGACCCTTCAGACCCGGCCCAGGCTATAGGTGCACGCGGACTTCGTGCCGGCGCCCAATCAACTCGTAGGATGCGGTAGAGCGAAGCGAAACCCATCACCCTCGCCGACGGGCTTCGCTCCGCGCCACCCAGCAGCCTGGATGCAATCCAGGTAAGGCCTGCCACAGCCCCCGGATTCCATCCGGGCTACGGCGCCAACCAATCGGGTTTCGTGCCGGCGCCCGATCAACTCGTAGGATGCGGTAGAGCGAAGCGAAACCCATCACCCTCGCCGACGGTCTTCGCTCCGTGCCACCCAGCAGCCTGGATGCAATCCAGGGAAGGCCTGCCACAGCCCCCGGATTCCATCCGGGCTACGGCTGGCGAAAGGCATCGGGAGGCGAGGAAGCACTCAGCCGTATCCAAAGGAGCCGCCACATGCCGTTTCGACTCGGCAAGAGGTGGCGGGCCGTGCGGAAGTCGAAATACTGGTTACGAAGGAAACCGTCCAGACCGAGGCCTTCACCGTACCTCGCCACAGCCCCTCATCTACGCCCCTCGCTACTATGGCGGCTACTACCTGGGCAACGGCCCTATTACTGCCAGCGCTACGGCAGCCCGCGAATCGTCATTCAGTACTACGACCCGAGGCTGGGGATCTTCGCGGGGACTGATGTAGGCGGGTAGGGCGCTTTATTAATGGGCGGGCCGTAAAGCTGCCACCTGGGCGGCCTCAAACCTCGGCACTGACCTGATCTCGCCGGCATTGCTACTACAGGGAAAGACTCAGCGACAGCTCGGCGCAGCCGCGCGGAGGCGTGCATCTCAGATGATCGGCCGCGACTGTTGAGCGTTCCGCAGAGGTAAGGTCAATCGCCGGCCGAGCGTCGTAGCGACGACGGGGGCACCCCCAGCAAGCGCATGAAGCTGCGGCGCATGCGTTCGATATCGCCGAATCCACATTCGGTGGCCACGCGTTGCACGGAGTTGGCACCGTTCTCCAGCGCCGTGCGAGCGGCCTCCACGCGCAGGCGCTCCACGGCCTTGGCCGGGGTCACACCAGTCTTTGCGCGGAACTCCCGCGCGAAATGGCGCGGGCTCATGCAGGCTATGGCGGCGAGGTCTTCGACGCCATGTCGCTGTGCGAGGTGGCGGCGTACATAGTCGAGCAGCACGTCGAAGCGGTCGTGCGATCCCTGCATCGTGAGCAGCGCGGAGAACTGCGACTGCCCGCCTGGCCGACGGTAGTAGACGACCAGTTCCTGCGCGACGCTGCGAGCGAGTTCGTGGCCATGGTCCTCGGCAATCATAGCTATCGCGAGGTCGATGCCGGCGCTGATACCAGCACTGGTCCACACGGACTCGTCCTTGACGAAGATGCGGTCGGCGTCGAGGTGCACGTTCGGGAACTGGCGCTCGAACTGCCCGGTGCGCGACCAGTGCGTAGTCGCACTGCGCCCATTGAGCACACCTGCCGCGGCAAGCAGCAGGCTGCCCGAGCACACGCTGGCAACGCGCACCTGTCGGGCCACCGCGCGGCGCACGAAATCCAGCAGGCGCTCGTCGTTCATTGCCTGATCGACGCCATCACCGCCTGATACCAGCAAGGTGTCGATGTCGGACAGCCGTGGCAGCTGCTCGGCCTGCCAGGTCACGCGCGACGAACTGAGCACCAGACCAGGTTGGAGGGCGACCACCTGGATGGCGTAGCCCCCCGCCGCCTCGAAGGCCGCGATTGGCCCGGCAGCATCGAGCAATTGGAAGCCCGGAAACACAAGCATTGCAACGCGGTGCGACATGGCAGAAATAGAGGTCTAGCTGGAGTTTCAGCCGGTACGTTAGTCCACGGCGCTAGCCGCGTCAAAACGGTCTGCCCCTCCCTCCGCGGGAAGGGCGGAACTGGCTTCAATGGCAATGACTACTTACAGCTGGAGAGCCGCATGAGCTGGCTGATGAGCTTTCTTGAAGCGCCGCCACGGTACCTCGGGTATGGCAGCTATTGCTGCATTGCTTCGCCAAGGACACGTTAGCCCGCGGCGAGCTGCAACCGGCACTGGGCCAATGGCCTACGCTACCGCTGGGCGTATGACCGGCCACACGTCGCGGTTCGCCTATCGCGAGCAGCGCGGCCGAGGTGCCCCCCATCGAGTTGCCGGCGATATGGACACGCTTGAGGCCCAGGCATCACGAGCCGTCGCATCTGCGCGGCATAGCCGTGCGACTCGCCGGCCAAGCGTCTGCCGCCGGCTTCTTCGTCGTGGCCGGCCACGATGTAGATCGTCTGCTCCGGCCGGACGCCCTGGGCCGGCAGGACTTCTATGGCCTCCAGCATGGACCGCAGGTTGCCCTTATCGTCCCGGGAACCTCGGCCCCAGATGTAGCCGTCCTTGATGGTGCCCGCGAATGGATCGACAGACCAATTCTTCTCCGTGCCTTCGGCGATGGGTACCACATCCTGGTGCGCCATCAACATGAACGGCTTGGCCTTCGGGTCGCGCCCCTCTCAGGTGCAGAGCAGGCTGTAGCCTCCCACCAGTTCACGCTTGAGCGTGCGGTGCACCAGCGGAAACACTTGCTGCAGGTGCTTGTGCAGCTTGAGGAACTCGGGCTCTGCCTGTACCTCAATCTGCTTCGACTCCTTGCGGTTGGTGTTCGCCACCAGCACGAGCGCCAGGAACACCAGAGTCGCCAGTAGCCCTGGTAACGATTACTTCAACATCAATGAGCTCCTCCACGAAACTGCTCGATTGCGGCTCACGGGTCATGCTTCGGCAGGCCCCGGCTTCGATGAAAGCCGCACAAGGAAGCCTGACCCGGAGATCGCCGGCGCGCTGCTACAGCCGTGCCACCGCTTGGGCGATGCGGGCTTCGACATAAGCCACACGGTCGGCCTGCAGCGCGCTCAGGTGCTCGACCAAGGCGGGGCCGGCCTTCTCGGGCGTGCCGCAATCGAACGGCGGCTCAGGGTCGTACTCGAAGGCCAACTGCAGTGTCTTGGCCACGTCGTCACCGGCCAGCTCGGCGGCCAGTGCGAGGCCAAAGTCGATGCCAGCCGTCACCCCGCCGCCCGAGATGCGATTGCGATCGCGGACGATGCGCCGTGCCACAGGCTCCGCACCAAAGCTCGGCAGGTACTTGCGCCACATCCAGTGGCAGGCCGAGCGGTAGCCCTGCAGCAGCCCGGCGGCGCCGAGCAACAGTGCGCCGTTGCACACCGAGGTGACGTAGCGCGCGCTCTCGCCGTGGCGGCGCAAAAAGTCCAGCGTCTGGCTGTCGTTGAGCTGGTCGCCGATGCCGAAGCCACCTGGCACGCACAGCACGGTCAGTGGTGGGCAGTCGTCGAAGGTTGTGGTCGGCACGATCTCGAAGCCAACGTCGGTGACCACCGGATCGGTGGTCTTCCACACCAGATGCACCTTTGCATCCGGCACACGGCTGAGTACCTGGGCCGGCCCGGTCAGGTCGAGCTGGGTGACATAGGGGAAGAGCAGGAATCCGATGTGAATGGGGGAGTTCATCGTGGCACCTGGCGACGTAATGGGGACAGGTCCCAAGAATCATCGCCCGGCGCAATGGCTGCAATGTCACATTTACAGCTTTTTCTGCCATACAAGCCAAATCGTGCCGAACGCGATGCCAGGATTGCGGATCTCGGTCTGAGTCATTAACGAATGGCCCAGAGGTCTCTGAATCGAAGCGGGGCTTTCTGTCCGGCAAGCTTCCCCTTGCTCCAAGTTTGATGGCTGTACGAAGTATTGGTGTTCATGGCTTGTCCTCCGAGTTGGGGAGGACAACGGTGGATCAGTTGCAGTGCATGGCCGCCAACCAACCCAAAGCAGCCCTCCAAGCTGGCAGCTAGACTGCCGAGACTTGATGTGGATCAAGCGCGGCATTGCCCTAGGCGCTAGTGTCGAACTTGATATCCCGGCGGACTGAGCAGATGTCCTGGTTACGATTTCATCAACGCTCGTTGCTACGCATGGCCCTGGTGCTGTGGTTGCTGGCGTTTGGGGTCGCGGCAAACCATGGCTGCCTGTCCTACCTGCCTCACGATCTGGCGAGCGGTCATGATGAAGTGTCGTCCAGCCTGCATGAACGATCTCACCAGCTGCATGCCAGTGGGTGCCTGCAGTTCTGCGAGGACGGCGCGACGGCGTTGAAGCTGGCGTCGGGCCAGGTTCTCCTCGACCAGATATTCTGGCCCCTCTTGCTGCTACTTCCGGTAGCCCTCCTGCCTGCCGTCATACCCCCACGTTTCGCCGCACTCGCCTTCCACCTGCCTGCGCCGCCACGGCCGCCGGCACGTCTGCGCTTCGTCCGCTTCAACGATTGACCCGTCTTCTGTGCGCCCGGGCCTCCGGACGCACAGTCTTGCTACGCCTGCACGAGCAGGCGTGGACCGCTGCATCCCACCCTTTGAAACAGTCGGAGATCGCCATGCACATCACCATCAAATCGCTCGTTGCCGCACTGCTGATCAGCAGCCCGCTGCTCGCCGCGGCCGTCGAAGAACATCACCCCGAGCAGGCTCCGGCGAACGCCGAGAGCCCGTCGGCAACCACCCAGGACCGGGAAAAGGCCATGGCCGAGCAAATGCAGAAGATGCAGTCCATTCACGACAGGATCGCGGCCGCCAAGACCCCGGAGGAGCGCCAGGCGGCCATGCGCGAAGGCATGCAGGCGATGAAGGAAGGTCTCGGCATGATGCAGGGCGGCTGCCCCGGCAAGGATATGGGCCAGCACATGAAGATGATGGGCCCGCAGATGATGGAAATGATGATGCGGATGATGGACCAGCACGCCGGCATGATGGGCTCGCAGCCGGGCATGGGGGGGATGCCCATGCAGAAGCCCATGGAGCAGCCGGCCCAGAAGCCTGCCCAATAAGCACTTGGCACGACCTCGGTGTCGGCCTGGTTGGCGGAAGCGCCCCCAGGCGGACACTTCCACAATGCCCGTTCAGCCTGCCTTCCAATTCTGCGGTCTTCCGCCGCTACGACTCGGACATCGTGCCGTCGTCCGATCAACTCGTAGGATGCGGTAGAGCGAAGCGAAACCCATCACCCTCGCCGATGGGCTTGGCTCCGCGCCACCCAGTAGCCTGGATGCACTCCAGGTAAGACCTGCCACAGCCCCCGGATTCCCTCCGGGCTACGGCCTACCAACCGAACTTCGTGCCTGCGCCCGATCAACTCGTAGGATGCGGTAGAGCGAAGCGAAACCCATCACCCTCGCCGACGGGCTTCGCTCCGTGCCACCCAGTAGCCTGGATGCAATCCAGGGAAGACCTGCAACAGCCCCCGGATTCCCTCCGGGCTACGGCTGCCTACCACCCGGGTGTCGTGCCGGCGCCCACCACATCCTATGGCGCCATTCCCGCCGTCTCCTCGCCGCCCAGTTGCATCGCCCGCTCATATGCGGCCTCGTACAGCGACCGCGCATCCCCCAGCAGCAAACCCACCGCAAAGGACAAACGCGCCGCTTCGCGCTGCACGAAGTCGCCGTTCTCCGCGTGTTCCACCAGTTGCAGCAGGTCCAGCACGGCGGACATGCGCTGGTGGGCGGTTTCGAAGAGGTGGGCAGGGCTGGCCGCGGCGTTGAAGAACATCACGTCGGGATAGGGCTGGGAAGGGGAGGTAAAGGCCTTGAGGTCAGGCATGGCGCACCCCCGGGGTGGAGGCAGAGCTGAAAAAAGCGCGGAGGCGCGCGGGGGTAAAAGGCGGGAAATTGCTATCCATGGCAAGCACCTTGGTTGGGCCTTCTTTGCCTGCCAGTAACCGTCCTACGGGTTGGGTGGCAGGGCCGTGCAAGGGTAGGAGCCCCGGCAACCAAGATCCGGGCAGGCCTTAAAGGCCTCCTCGCACGGCCCGCCATAGATGTGCTGGACAGCATCAAGCCTGTGCCAGCAGCCATGTCGCTACCGCGTCTTGGTTAGAAAACAGGGGTCCTACGCCCAGGTCACGGGATTGACCGTGACGGGCAGGACTCTAGCCAGAGCGCTTGTAGGCGCTCAAGGCTAAAGGCTCGTAGGAAGTTTCTCTGTAGGCAGCTGGGTTTGGAGTACAGAAAAGGCTGTAGGAAGCGGCCTTCACCGTATGTCGCCGGGGCCAGTTCCGCCGACGCAAGGTAGTGCCCTGCCCGGGGTGAAACAGGTCAAAAACTATACTGGGAGTGCGGGGGTGAACTGTGGGGGGACCATTCAGGAGGGCTCGCCATGCGTATCCTCAAGCTGCTGATCATCTTCCTGGCCTGCGCTGGCAGCGGGCATCTCCTTGCCCAGCAACCCTGGCCCACCACCAGCAACGCCAGTGAGACCCTGCTCGCCTGGAACGGCGGCGGTCACGGCGGTGGACGCCACAACGGCTATCGCCACGGTAATGGCTACAAACACCACAAACACTTCCACCGTCACCGTGGCTACTACGGCCACGGCCCGCGCGTCATCTACGCCCCTCGCTACTATGGCGGCTACTACCTGGGCGAACGGCCCTATTACTACCAACGCTACGGCAGTCCGCGAATCGTCATTCAGTACTACGACCCGAGGCTGGGTATATTCGTGGGGACGGATGTAGGCGGGTACTAAGCGGCTTTGCCGGTGGGAATGGAGCGTCGGATTTGAAATCCGGAGAGTAGCTGCCGTTCGCCACAGGCTGTTTCCGGCTGAGCCAGGAGCAGCCGCTTGAGTAATCAAAACGGTCGCCAATTCGGGATAGTCTGTCAGCCTCAGTTACCTGCGCTTGAAGGCCTCCCGGCGCGCCTCACGTTCGCCAAGGAAGCGATTGCTCACCGACGCTTCAAGGTCCTTGCGCTTCACCGGAACGCCACAGTGAGGACAAACGCTGGCCACACCAACGTCATGCCCACACTCGCGATGCACGAAATGCACTGCTAATCCCTCACCCTCGCTCTTGCACCACTTTTCGCCCCAGGCGCGCATCGCATAGATCACGGGGTAGAAGTCCCACCCCTTGTCGGTGAGCTGGTATTCGTAGCGCAGCGGCTTTTCACTGTAGGGCCGGCGCTCGACCAGGCCATCGGCTTCCAGCGCTTTCAAACGCGAGGTCAGCATCTGCGGCGTAGCTTCAGTCTGAATCTGCATTTCTTCGAAACGTGTCGCACCCATATACAGCTCGCGCAGGACCAGGATCGTCCACTTGTCGCCGACTACTTCCACCGAGCGTGCCACCGGGCAGACCGTATCGGTCGTCTTGTCCTGCATTGCCATCGCGCTGTTCGCCCACTTGAAACTATTGTTTTCATAGTAACAGAGCCTGGACTGCAACGTCCCAAGGAGTCGTCCTCAAACCATCATTCCCGTTTACGCTATGATTTTCATAGTTAATATGAGCCATGCTGAGGCTCAAGTCGCCGCAGCGGGAAATAGAGGCAGATATCCGTACAGGCGAGCCTCTCACTCCGATCTCCTTTCAACTGGAGCACTGCCATGACTCATCCTGTGTATTCCCCGGCGCGGACCGGCCTGTTGCTGGTCGACCCCTATAACGATTTCCTGTCCGATGGTGGCAAGCTGTTTCCCATGCTGAAAGGTGTCGCGGATGACGTTCACTTGCTCGACAACCTGCGCGCCTCCGTCGTCGCCGCACGGGAACATGGCATCCAGGTGTTCTACGTACCGCATCGCCGCTGGCAGCCCGGCGACTACGATCACTGGGGTCACCCCAACCCGACCCAACGACTGATCCAGCAGCGCCATACCTTCGCCAAAGGCACTTGGGGCGGCGAATGGCATCCCGATTTCGTACCGCAGGAAGGCGACGTCATCATCCAGGAGCACTGGGGCCAGAGCGGGTTCGCCAATACCGACCTCGACTTCCGCCTCAAGCAGCAAGGCATCACGCATGTGATCGTCGTCGGTCTGCTGGCGAACACCTGTATCGAGTCGACAGCGCGCTTCGCCATGGAGCTCGGTTATCACGTCACGCTGGTACGCGATGCGACAGCGGCATTCAGCAAGGATATGATGCACGCGGCGCACGAACTGAACGGGCCGACCTTTGCTCACAGCATCGTCGACACCCGAGGGCTTCTTCTGGCTCTGCAGCAGCAGTGAAGGGGCTGCTCCATGTCAGTCTCCTCAACAGCCCCGCAGGGCATTTCCAATCGCCTTGTCGCGCTGATGGCCTTGTGTTGCGCGCTTGCCGTATCGACCATCTACTACCACCAGCCATTGCTGCCACAGATAGCCGCGTCGTTTGGCCTAGCGCCAACACAGGCAGGCCTGGTTGCCACGTTGACACAGCTCGGCTATGCGGCGGGCCTGCTGCTCATCGTGCCGCTCGCCGATTGCCGGCAGCCACGCCGGCTCGCGCTGCTGGCCATCGCTGCGAATTCTGTCGCCTTGATCATCTGCGCCGCCGCCCCGAGCTTCACGCTGCTGTGTATGAGCAGCCTCGTGGTAGGTGTGACCGCGATTACAGCGCAGATCATCATTCCAGCGCTCTCGGGATTGGCCACACCGGCTGAACGCGGTCGAATCGTCGGCAGCCTGCTAAGTGGGCTCTCGGCAGGCCTTCTGCTGGCGCGCACGATCGGGGGCTTCGTCGGTGCACAAACGGGATGGCGAGCCGTGTTCGTGCTGGCCTCGCTCATCGATGTACTGCTGCTGCTCGTCGTTGCCAGGAGCCTGCCCACCACCACCGGCCTGACCGCGATCAGCTATGCCCGGCTTATGCGTTCGCTGGTCAGCCTGGTCCGCGAGGAACGTGTGCTGCGCTACTGCGCAGCAAGCGGCCTGATGATGTTCGCTGCGTTCAGCGCGCTATGGGCCAGTCTCGCCGCGCTGCTGGCACAGTCACCCTACGGGTTCGACTCTGCCACCATCGGCCTGTTTGGTCTGGTCGCACTGCTAGGCATTGCCGCCTCGCCACGTATCGGCGCCCTGGCTGATCGCCTGGGCGCACGCGCCATGGTTCTCGCCGGTACGATCACCCTTGCCGCCGGCTTCGCATTCGTCGCTGCGGGCAGCCAAAGCCTTGGCTGGATTATCGTCGGTATGCTGCTGCTCGACTTCGGCAATCGCGCCGGCCTGGTAGCCAACCAGGCACGCGTATTCACCCTGCGTCCCGAGGCCCGAAGCCGACTCAATACCCTGTTCATGGGATCGTACTTCCTGGGCGGAGCGGTCGGCGCTGCATTGGGGAACTATGGTGTACACCGGGCCGGCTGGATCGGCCTTGCTGCAGTTGGCGCCTTGCTTGCCCTTGGAGCCACAGTGATCAATGCCCTTTCCCCCCGTGAGTCGAGCTCAACGCTCGCCGGGGCTCGTCCATGAGCCAACCTCTCAGCAAGCGCATAAAGCAATAACGGCCTGCAGCCATGGGACGATTATTTTGAAGATGTAGCCACCGCCCCATGCCGCCGAAAAAATCACGCGCTGAGCGAGCATGGGGTATAGGCTGCATGATGGGGTGACTACCGGGGGACAACGGCGCCTGCTCTACTCGTCCAATCTGGAAGAGCACGTCCCGCCCCAGCACTTCCTGCGCAGCATCAACCAGTGCCCGGACCTTAGCGATCTGCGCGCCCACCTGGCGGATTTCTTCAGTACCATCGGCCGCCCCTCGACTGACCCGGTGAATCGCTCCCACTTTCCAGGAAGCCTCCAAACCTCAAAGGGGGCCTGCTTAGTCATGGCGGATTAGTCCGATTTTGGCCATCTCTGCCAATCGTCACCGACAGAAGTCGCCCGCAAGCATTGGGCACGAGTGTCCGTTTGGTTCAGGCCGAAACAGGTTCGTCCCAACAATCGCCCCTTTAAATAAGAATGGCGCTTTGCCGGCTAGCCAAGGCGAAGTTCGGAAGGGATGGCAAGAAACACAAAGCCCCGCGTGCGAGACGGGGCTTTGCGTACAGAGGGTAAGGCTGAGCTGTTCTGGGGGTAGTCGGGTGCCGGGCGAGAAAGTTCGGGACTCACTCGGCCCCTACTTTGCAGATGCCAGATAATGCGCAACCAACGCATTAGCGTGGCCATGGCCCATGCCATGCTCAGTCTTGAGCCAAGCCACCATTTCCATGTGCTTCTTGCCCTTCAACGCTCCCAGCAGATCCAGCCAATGAGCGATCGAGTGCCCGTACTTCTTCTCGATTGATGGGAAGTAGGAAGTGGGTCCTTTTACCTTGGTCTCTTCGGCCACGATGCAAACTCCTTTTCGGCATAACGATGGAAACAACAGGTCGCACGAGCATAGCTTTCCGCGAGCCCGGCGAGCGAAATCAGTGACGTTGCCTTCCTCCTTCTATACTGCCGATGCTCTGCCACCGAAGCGGATGTATTTGGAAGTTCCCAACTTCGGCCTTGCCTGCCCTGTCGCACGGGCATGGTGTGCGTGCCGCAATGTCCATCTATCTCAATCGAAAAGAGAGCCTCGACATGAATCTCAAACGGTTTCTGCTGGGAACTTCCGCTTTGCTCGTTGCCACCTCCGCGAGCGCTGGGATTCCGCAGCTCAACTACGATTGCCCGACCAATATTGCGGTACATGCCGATCAGGGAGGACCGGTCTATATCAATGGCAAAGAGGCCAAGCTGCAGAAGTTCAGCGACACCTATTACGAGGCCAAGGGTTCCAACGTAACGATTTCCATCATGCAGAATCCGGACGAGTCCCTGGACATTTCCTACACCGGCAAAGGCGGGGCCAATGGGGTCTGCAAGCCTGCGTCAACGGGGGCTGCGAGCACGAGCAATACCGGCGGCAGCTCGGCTACCGGCAAGGCGGAGAAAGCCTGCCTGGCCGAGGTGGCGAAGAAGACCGGTGTGGCCAGCAGCAAGCTTTCAGTGGTCGACGTCCTGACGGCCGAAGCGGGCATTGGCGTGACGATCAAGGTACCTGGTGCGGACGCGCCCTGGTCGTGCCTCTCCGATGCCAATGGCAAGGTGCAAGGTGCGAGCTATACGGGGTCTGAAGGCAGCCTCTGATTCGCCGGCCTTGCGGCGGGAATCTGGCATCGGAATCGATGGTGGTCGCGGTGTAGTCAGATGGGCGTAGAAAGCGCCGCCGGGCGACGGCGCCTTGGAGTCATCAGTCCTGGCGGCTGGTGACTTCCAGCAGGTGATAACCGAACTGGGTTTTCACCGGGCCTTGCACCACGTTCAGCGGGGCGCTGAATACGACGGCGTCGAATTCCTTGACCATCTGGCCACGGCCGAAGGAGCCGAGGTTGCCGCCGTCGCGGCTGGAGGGGCAGGTGGAGTTTTGCTTGGCGACTTCGGCGAAGTCGGCGCCGGCTTCGATGGCGGCTTTCAGTTCGTTGCACTTGGCTTCGGTGGAAACCAGGATGTGGCGGGCGGTGGCGCGTGCCATGGTGGGGTACTCCTTGCTCGTTTGAGGGGGCAGAGACTAGCGGAATTGGCGGTTGATTCAAGGTGGTTTGTCGGCGGCGGCGCACTTTCTGCGGGGCGGTTGGCGACTTTGCAGAGGCTCAGGCCGCGCGTGCCTCTGCGGTCAGCCAGTCCACCAGTTCGCGCAGCTGCGGACTGGGACCGGTGCGCTCGGGGTAGACCATGAAGTAGGCGCCGCCAGTTGGCACCTTGAGGTCGAAGGGGGCGACCTGGTTGCCGTTGGCCAGGTCATCGCCGATCAGTGACCAGTCCCCCAGCGCAATGCCGGCGCCCTGGGCCGCGACGGACAGGGCCAGGTCCATGGTGTCGAAGTGGTGCCCGCCGCTCAGTGGGCCGGGGGTGTGGCCGGCGGTGCGTAGCCAGGTTTCCCAGTCGTGTTTGTCGCGCGCCGGGTGCAGCAGCACGTGGTGCTCCAGGTCGGCTGGGGTTGCCAGCGGCCCTGATCGTTCCAGGTATTGCCGGGTACAGACTGGCGTCAGTTGTTCATTGAACAGGTGGTGGGCGGTGACGTTCCCGGAGGGCGCAGTGCCGTAGATGATTGCCGCGTCGAACTGGTCGCGGCGAAAGTCCACGCCATAGGCGATGGTCGTGGTCAGCTCCACGGGGACATCGGGGCGCTCGGCCTGCCACTTCATCAGGCGCGGCAGCAGCCAGCGCATGGCGCAAGTGGGTGCCTTGAGTTGCAGGGCCTTGCGCCTGGCGCCCACTTCTTCCACGGCCTCATCGATCAGGGCGAACACTTGCTGGATGCGCGGGTACAGGTCGCGCCCCTGTTCGGTCAGGGCCAGCCCTCGCGCCTGGCGCAGGAACAGCGGGTAACCCAGATGGCTCTCCAGTCCGGCGATTTGCCGGCTCACTGCGCCCTGGGTGATGTGCAGCATTTCTGCGGCCCGGGTGAAGTTGCAGCACTGGGCGGTGATCAGGAAGGTATGCAGAGCGGGCAGGGGAGGCAGGCGTTTCATCATTCGAGCCATGACTTGAAGACATGGCTAGTATGACGATTTTTGCCTTGTCAGTCGCGCCACCTGGCGGCTCAATGGGCGCCACTCGTGGCCCTCCAGACGTTTCGGTTCTGTGTTCAGGGAGTGGCCGCCCTTAGCCTCGCTCATGGAGCCCATGCAATGTCGAATACCCTTCCGACCTTTCCCGAGACCCTGGCCGGCGTATACATCAACGGCCAGTGGCTGCCCGGTGGCGCCGTTCTGGATGTCGTGAACCCCTCTACCGAAGAGCGCCTGGCCACCATTGGCACCGGCGATGCGGTCAGCGTCGAGCAGGCCGTGCAGGCCGCCAGCCAAGCCTTCCCGGCCTGGGCCCGCAGCAGCGGCGCCGAGCGCGGCGCGGCGCTGCGCCGTATTGCCGAAGGTGTGCGCCAGCGTCGTGAAACGCTGATCCAATTGCAGTCGCTCAACAACGGCAAGCCGCTGTTCGAAGCGGGCATCGACGTGGACGACGTGATCGGCACGTTCGAGTACTACGCCGGCCTGGCCGAAGGGCTGGACGCCCAGCAGGACCGTCCGGTGGCGCTGCCCAGCGAAGACTTCACCGCGCGCCTGCGCCGTGAGGCCGTTGGCGTGGTGGGCCTGATCGTGCCCTGGAACTTCCCCATGGTGACCACCGCCTGGAAACTCGCCCCAGCCCTGGCAGCCGGTTGCGCCGTGGTGCTGAAACCCTCCGAGGTGACGCCACTGGCGGAGCTGGAACTGGTTCGCATCATCGCGGAGGCCGGTCTGCCGGCTGGCGTGCTCAACGTGGTGTGCGGCACCGGCCTGGCCGTGGGTGCGCCGCTGTCGTCCCACCCGAAGGTGGCCAAGGTGTCCTTCACCGGCAGCAACGCGGTGGGCGTGCAGGTGATGCAGCGCGCGGCGGAAACGGTGAAGGGCATCAGCCTGGAGCTGGGCGGCAAGTCGTCCTTGCTGGTGCTGGAAGAGGCCGACCTGGACCTGGCCGTCGAGCTGGCCTGCGGTGGTGCGTTCTTCAACGCCGGGCAGATGTGCTCGGCCACCAGCCGTGTGCTGGTAGCTGAACCCCTGGTAGGGGACTTCCTGGCTCGCGTGCAGGCCCGTGCCGAGGCGACCAAGGTCGGCGACCCCTTCAGTGAAGGCGTGGAAATGGGCGCTCTGGTGAACCAGGCGCAGTACCAGCGCGTGCGTGGCCATATCGAGCGCGGCATTGCCTCGGGTGCCCGCCTGGTGTGCGGCGGCGAGCGTCCGGCGGAGCTGCAGCGCGGGTTCTTCCTCAAGCCGACGGTGTTCACCGATGTGCCGAAGGACAGCGCCCTGTGGAAGGAAGAGATTTTCGGTCCGGTGCTCTGCGTGCGCAGCTTCGCTACCGAGGAAGAGGCGATCGAACTGGCCAACGACAGTGAATTCGGCCTGGTGGCCAGTGTGGTGAGCCGCAATGGCGAAGCCGCCGAGCGCGTTGCCAACGCCCTGCAGGCCGGCATGGTGTGGATCAACTCGCCGCAGGTGATCTTCCCGCAGACCGCCTGGGGTGGTTACAAGCAGAGCAGCATTGGCCGTGAGCTCGGCCCGTGGGGCCTGGCTTCGTTCCAGGAGCTGAAGCACGTGGTACGGGCGGTCTGACACCGGCCGAGCGCCTCTGTGGGGGGCGACTTCGGTCGCGAATCAAGTCGCCCCTGCAGTGCTTTGCTTGTACCTGGCCGGTGAAGGCGCACACTGGCGGGTGAATCTGGATAGGGAGTGCTGATCATGGATCTTCAACTGGAAAACCGCAGTGCCCTTGTATGCGGCGGCAGTTCCGGGTTGGGTTTCGGCGTGGCCGAGGCTCTGGCCAGGGAGGGGGTGCGGGTCTGCCTGCTGGCGCGCAACCTGTCGAAACTGGAGTTGGCGGTGGAACGCATCCGCAAGGAGGGCGGCGAGGCACAAGCGGTCGCGGTGGACCTGAATGACCTGGGCGCTGTGGACATGGCCATCGAGCAGGTGGTGGCGGCCATTGGTGCGCCGGACATTCTCGTGGCCAACAACGGCGGGCCGCCGCCGGTCAATGCGGTGGATTTCGACCCGAAGCTCTGGCATCAGCAGCTGGACGCCATGCTGCTCGGCACCCTGGCCCTGACCAATGCCTTCCTGCCCGGTATGCGCCAGCGCCGCTTCGGCCGCATCCTGATGATTTCGTCCACCAGCGTGGTGGAGCCCATCCCGGGGCTGGTGCTGTCCAGCGCCTTGCGGGCTGCCCTGGCCAACTGGGCAAAGACCCTGTCCGCCGAGGTGGCTGCCGATGGCGTGACGGTGAATACCCTGATGCCCGGCTCGTTCTGGACCGAGCGCACGGAAACCTTGCTGCTCCGCGCCGCCGAACGCAGCGGTACATCAGTGCAGAGCCTGATGGCCAGGGAGCAGGCGGCGATTCCCGTGGGGCGCTACGGGGCTGCGGAAGAGTTCGGCGCGGTGGCGACCTTCCTGGCCAGCCCCTTGGCCAGCTATGTGACCGGGACGTTGATCCCGGTGGATGGTGGGGTGTTGAAAGGTTGATGGGGCAGGCCTTTGGCCTGCTAGGGCCGCGTAGCGGCCCCAAGGAATCACCACGCGCACGACGGCTCGAAGCTGTCGGCCCGCGCCATTGCCCACATGCGTTCGTAGAAGTCCGCTTCGATCCTGTCGTTGAGCAGGTCTCCCGGCTTGAGGAAGACGTGGATCTGCGAGAACAGGCGAATCTCCTTGTCTGAAACACGCCGCACCAGGTGGCGGGGCTCCAGTTGGTTGGGGTGCTCGAGGCCGGCTGCGGCGAGCATTTCCGCCAGGGCCTTCAAGGTATTGCGGTGGAACATCTGCACCCGTTGGGCCTTGTCCGGTACCACCAGGGCGCGCTGGCGCAGCTTGTCCTGGGTGGCGACGCCGGTGGGGCATTTGTTGGTGTGGCAGGACTGCGACTGAATGCAGCCGATGGCGAACATGAAACCGCGCGCCGAGTTGGCCCAGTCGGCGCCGATGGCCAGCACGCTGGCGACGTCGAAGGCGCTGATGATCTTGCCGCTGGCGCCGAGCTTGATCTTGTCCCGCAGGTTCAGCCCCACCAGGGTGTTATGCACGAACAGCAGACCTTCGCGCAGCGGCACGCCGATGTGGTCGGTGAACTCCAGGGGCGCCGCGCCGGTGCCGCCTTCCTTGCCGTCGACGACGATGAAGTCGGGGAGGATGCCGGTTTCCAGCATGGCCTTGGCAATGCCCATGAACTCCCAGGGGTGGCCCAGGCAGAACTTGAAGCCCACCGGCTTGCCGCCGGACAGCTCACGCAGTTTGGCGATGAACTGCATCATCTCGATGGGGGTGGAGAAGGCGCTGTGACGTGACGGGGAGATGCAGTCCTCGCCCATGGGCACGCCGCGGGTAAGGGAGATTTCCTCGGTGACCTTGTGCTTGGGCAGGATGCCGCCGTGACCGGGCTTGGCGCCCTGGGAGAGCTTGATTTCGATCATCCGCACCTGTGGGCTGCGCGCCTGGGTGGCGAAGCGTTCCGGGTCGAACTGGCCGTCGCTGGTGCGGCAGCCGAAGTAGCCGCTGCCCAGTTCCCAGACCAGGTCACCGCCATTCTCGCGGTGGTAGGGGCTGATGCTGCCTTCGCCGGTGTCGTGATAGAAGTTGCCGAGCTTGGCGCCACGGTTCAGGGCGCGGATGGCGTTGGCGCTAAGGGAGCCGAAACTCATGGCGGAGATGTTGAACACCGAGGCCGAGTAGGGCTGGGTGCACTGCGGCCCGCCGACTACCACACGGAAGCTGGACGGGTCGCTGAGCGGCGCCGGGCGCATGGAATGGCCGATGAATTCATAGCCGGCCTTGTAGACGTCGATCAGGGTGCCGAAGGGCTTGTCGCCGCCCTCGTTCTTGGCCCGTGCGTAGACCAGCGAACGCTGGGCGCGGGAGAAGGGCAGGCGGTCGTCGTCGGCTTCCAGCAGGTACTGGCGGATTTCCGGGCGGATGCCTTCGACCAGGTAGCGGATGTTGCCCAGGATCGGGTAGTTGCGCCGCACGGCGTGGCGCGACTGCATCAGGTCGAATACGCCCAGCACGCTGAGCCCGGCAGCGAGGAGCGTGAAGGGCCAGACCCAGTCGTGGTCAGTGAAGGGCAGGCTGAACAGTGTGAACAGTACGCAGAAGGCGAAGAAGGCGTAACGACTCAGCAGCGAGAGGCTCATGCGGATTCCTTGTGTGCAGGTACCGGCACAGAGTAGTGCGAATGGGCGGGGATTGCCTTGCCGGGGCTCAAGAATGGGGTCTTGTCCTACAGGAATGCGGTTCGCAATGTGGCAGGAAAACGAAAACCCGGCATTAGCCGGGTTTCGAGAGTTTGAGCGAGTTGGGATCAGCTGACGCGCTGGGCTTGCAGCAGACGGTCGGAACCGCCTTCAGCGATGCGGTTGGCGCCGGTACGGTCGGAGCCCCCTTCGGCGATGCGGTTGGCGCCGGTGCGGTCAGAGCCCCCTTCGGCGATGCGGTTGGCACCGGTGCGGTCGGAACCGCCTTCGGCGACGCGATCCAGGACCATGTAGCTGCCTTCAGCGGCAACCGGGTCGGTGCCCTGGGAGGAGGATGGCAGAGCGAAAACAGAGCTGCTCAGGGCGGCGATGAACAGGGCGGCGAAGGCTTGGGTTTTCATGGTCTGGCTCCTCGTAGGGGGCTGGAAACTGGGTACGGGGCCAATCTTACGGATAGGGGGTTGATTAAAAAGTGATCACGCGCGATAGAGACCATCAACGCCGTTGATGGTTGACTAAATTCATCAATATCAATGTCTTGTGTTGCTTCTTCCCGCCAGACGTGCCGATGACGGCGTCAGACCGGAGCAAGCTTGTAGGGTGGACATCGATTTTCATGCCCACCCTGCGCGGCGGAACCAGCCTCCAATGGTGGACCGGTAGAGCGTGGTCCACCCTACGGAAAAGCGAAACCCATCGGGCGGAGTGACAGGGCTCGCGGATCGTTGGTTTTCGCTGCGCTCTACGCCAACCTACGGGTCTGTAGGATGGGTTGAGGCACGAAACCCATCAGGCGGAGTGGCAGGGCGCGCGGATTGTTGGGTTTCGCTGCGCTCTACGCCAACCTACGGGTTCGTAGGATGGGTTGAGGCACCGCAGGGAGCCGAAAAAAGAAAACGGCCCCGAAGGGCCGTTTCTTGTACAGCGAGGTCGTTAGCCGCCGAGGTAGGCGTCGCGGACCTTGGGGTCGTTGAGCAGGTCGTCGCCGCTACCCTGCATGACGATGTGGCCGTTTTCCAGCACATAGCCACGGTCGGCCAGCTTGAGCGCCTGGTTGGCGTTCTGTTCCACCAGGAAGATGGTCACGCCGTCCTTACGCAGCTGTTCGATGATGTCGAAGATCTGCTGGATGATGATGGGTGCCAGACCCAGCGAAGGCTCGTCGAGCAGCAGCAGCTTGGGCTTGCTCATCAGCGCGCGGCCGATGGCGAGCATTTGCTGTTCGCCGCCGGACATGGTGCCGGCGCGCTGCTCGAAGCGTTCTTTCAGGCGCGGGAACAGGTGCAGCACCTTGTCCATCTGCTCCTGGAAGTCGCCCTTGGCGGTGAAGAAGCCGCCCATGGCCAGGTTTTCTTCGACGGTCAGGCGGGCGAACACGCGGCGGCCTTCCGGCACGACGGCGATGCTCTTGCGCATGATGTCGCAGGATTCCTGGTCCACCAGCTCTTCGCCCTCATAGCGAATGCTGCCGCTGGCCGCGCGCGGCGAGCCGCACAGGGTCATCAGCAGGGTCGACTTGCCGGCACCGTTGGCACCGATGAGGGTGACGATCTCGCCCTTTTTCACATCCATGCTGACGCTGTGCAGCGCCTGGATCTTGCCGTAGAAGGTGGAAACCTTGTCGAAAGTAAGCATGGCTCAGGCCTCCCCCAGATAGGCTTTGATCACGTCGGGGTTGTTGCGGATCTGCTCCGGCGTGCCGTCGGCCAGGGGGGTGCCCTGGTTGATCACGTAGATGTGGTCGGAGATGCTCATCACCAGCTTCATGTCGTGCTCGATCAGCAGCACGGTCACGTTGTGCTCGTTACGCAGCATGGCGATCAGCGCCTTGAGGTCGTCGGTCTCACGCGGGTTGAGGCCGGCGGCCGGCTCGTCGAGCATGAGGATGCGCGGGCGAGTCATCATGCAGCGGGCGATTTCCAGGCGGCGTTGCTGACCGTAGGCCAGGGTGCCGGCCGGGCGGTTGGCGACCTCGGTCAGGTTGACCTTTTCCAGCCAGTGGGCGGCGTACTCCATAGCCTCGCGTTCGCTCTTGCGGAAGCCCGGAGTCTTCAGCAGGCCGGCGAGGAAGTTGGTGTTGAGGTGGCGGTGCTGGGCGACCAGCAGGTTTTCCACCGCCGTCATTTCCTTGAACAGGCGAACGTTCTGGAAGGTCCGCACCACGCCTTTGCGAGCGATCTTGTGGCCCGGCAGGGCTTCGATCTGCTCGCCATCCAGACGGATGCTGCCGGAGGTCGGCTGGTAGAAACCGGTCAGGCAGTTGAACACGGTGGTCTTGCCGGCGCCGTTCGGGCCGATCATGGAGACGACTTGTTTTTCCTGTACGGTCAGCCCCACCCCGTTGACGGCCAGCAGACCGCCGAAGCGCATGGTGAGACCGCTTACTTCGAGAATCGGGCGGCTCATTGTTTCAGCTCCAGGTGGGGACGTTGCATCGGCAGCAGACCTTGCGGGCGCCAGATCATCATCAGCACCATCAGAGCGCCGAACATGAGCATCCGGTACTCGCTGAACTCACGCATGAGTTCGGGGAGCAGGATCATCACGATGGCCGCGAGGATTACGCCCAACTGGGAGCCCAGGCCACCGAGCACGACGATGGCGAGGATGGTCGCCGACTCGATGAAGGTGAAGGACTCAGGCGTCACCAGGCCCTGGCGCGCGGCGAAGAAGCTGCCGGCAAAGCCTGCGAAGCAGGCGCCCAGGGTAAAGGCGGAAAGCTTGATCACGGTGGGGTTCATGCCCAGTGCGCGGCAGGCGATCTCGTCTTCGCGCAGGGCTTCCCAGGCGCGGCCCAGCGGCATGCGCAGCAGGCGGTTGATCACGAACAGGGTCAGCAGCACCAGCAGCAGGGCGATCAGGTAGAGGAAGACCACCTTGTTCACCGAGTTGTAGGCGAAACCGAAGTACTCGTGGAAGGTCTGCAGGCCTTCTTCGGCACGGCGCTCGAACGACAGACCGAACAGGGTCGGTTTGTCGATGTTGCTGATGCCGTTGGGGCCGCCGGTCAGCTCGGTCATGTTGCGCAGCAGGATACGAATGATCTCGCCGAAGCCGAGGGTCACGATGGCCAGGTAGTCACCGCGCAGGCGCAGTACCGGGAAGCCGAGGATGAAGCCGAAGAAGGCCGCCATCAGGCCGGCGATCGGCAGGCACACCCAGAAACCCAGGCCGTAGTAGTGCGAGAGCAGGGCATAGCTGTAGGCGCCGACGGCGTAAAAGCCGACGTAACCCAGGTCCAGCAGGCCCGCCAGGCCGACCACGATGTTCAGGCCAAGGCCGAGCATCACGTAGATCAGGATCAGCGTGGCGATGTCCACGGCGCCGCGGGAGCCGAAGAACGGCCAGACCAGGGCCAGCACGATCAGGCCGAGGATGAACCAGCGCTGGGTGGAGGGCAGGGTGAGGAAGTTCGCGGTGCCCTTCGACATGCCCGGCAGCTTGGGCGCAGAGGCCCAGGCCCCCTGGACTTTTTCACGCATCAGTTGCCAGAAGAACATGGCCACGGCGCACGCGGCAATGGCCAGCAGGGTGGGGGTGTCGGCACCGGTGACCACCAGGCCCACGCCAACCACGCTGAGTTTCAGGCCGAGGATGGGGTAGGCGACGGCCAGCACCAGGAGGGCGCTGAAGAACGCCGTTTTGAGTCGAGTGTTCATACCTTCTCCACCTCCGGACGGCCAAGGATGCCGGTCGGCCGGAACAACAGGACCAGAACCAGCAGGCTGAAGGCCACGACGTCCTTGTACTGGTCGCCGAAGAGGTCGGCGCCGAAGGCTTCGGCCACGCCCAGCACCAGGCCGCCGAGCATGGCGCCCGGAATGCTGCCGATGCCGCCGAGCACGGCTGCGGTGAAGGCCTTGATACCGGCGAGGAAGCCGATGTGCGGGTTGATCACGCCGTATTGCATGCCCAGCAGCACCGCGGCCACGGCGGCCAGGGTGGCACCGATGACGAAGGTCAGGGCGATGATGTTGTTGGTGTTGATGCCTAGCAGGTTGGCCATGCGGATGTCTTCGGCACAGGCGCGGCAGGCACGGCCCAGGCGCGAACGCGAAATGAACATCGTGAGGCCGTACATGACCAGGAAGGTGACCACGAAAATCAGGACCTGCATGTAGGAGATTACCACGCCATTCATGGTGCTCTCGCCGAACACGAAGTTGCCCGGAATCAGGTTGGGGATCGCCTTGTCCTTGGAGTCCTGGGTCAGCAGTACTTCGTTCTGCAGGAAGATCGACATGCCGATCGCGGAGATCAGCGGGATCAGGCGGTTGCTGCCGCGAAGGGGACGATAGGCGACCCGTTCGATGCTGTAACCGTAAGCACTTGCAACGATGATGCTCGCAGCGAATGCCGCGACGATAACGATCGGAAGGCTTTCCAGACCGAGCATGGTGAGCCCGGCAATCACGATGAAGGCTACGTACGAGCCAATCATGTAAACCTCGCCGTGGGCGAAGTTGATCATGCCGATGATGCCGTAGACCATGGTGTAGCCGATGGCGATCAGGGCATAGGTGCTGCCAACGGTAAGCCCGTTAACCAGCTGTTGCAGATAGTGATAGAGATCAGGCATTCCCTAACTCCTCGGGCATCACGAAAAGCGGCGCTTGTGGCGCAGCGGAGCCCGTAAAACACGGATAAACAAAGCCCACTGCCGTAGCAGTGGGCTTTGCGTTCAGGCGGGAAGCTTATTTAGCTTCGGTTTTGGTGCCGTCCTTGTGCCACTCGTACACCACGAAGCTGAAGTCCTTCAGATCGCCCTTCTCGTCGAAGGCCAGGTTGCCGGTCGGGGTAGCGAAGGAGTTGGCGCGCAGGGCGGCAGCTACCTTGGCGGTGTCGTCTTCGCCAGCTTTCTTGATGCCTTCGGCGATGACTTGAACGGCAGCGTAGGCCGGGAACACGAACGGACCGCTCGGGTCCTCGTTCTTGGCCTTGAAGGCGTCTACCAGGGCCTGGTTCTTCGGATCCTGGTCGAAGGACTTCGGCAGGGTGACCAGCAGGCCTTCGGAAGCCGGGCCAGCGATGGCGGACAGCTCTTTGTTGCCTACGCCTTCCGGACCCATGAAGCGTACTTTCAGGCCTTTTTCAGCCGACTGGCGCAGCAGCAGGCCGAGTTCCGGGTGGTAGCCGCCGTAGTAGACGAAGTCCACGCCAGCCTGCTTCAGCTTGGAAACGATGGTGGAGAAGTCCTTGTCGCCGGCGTTGATGCCTTCGAACAGGGCGACTTTCACGCCTTTGCTTTCCAGGGTCTGCTTCACGGCAGTAGCGATGCCTTCGCCGTACTGCTGCTTGTCGTGGATGACAGCGACGGTCTTCGGCTTGACGTGGTCAGCGATGAAGTTGCCGGCGGTCGGGCCTTGCAGGCTGTCCAGGCCGATGGTGCGGAACACCAACTGGTAGCCACGGGAAGTGATGTCCGGGCTGGTGGAAGCCGCGGTGATCATCAGGATGCCTTCGTCTTCATAGATGTCGGACGCGGGCTGGGTGGAGCTGGAGCAGAGGTGGCCAACTACGTAGTGGATACCGTCGTTGACGATCTTGTTGGCTACGGCAACAGCCTGTTTCGGATCACAAGCGTCGTCATAGACCACGCCTTCGAGCTGAGCGCCGTTCACCCCGCCGGCCTTGTTGATCTGCTCGATCGCCATCTTGGCGCCGATGAATTGCATCTCACCGTACTGGGCAACCGCACCGGTCACCGGGCCAGCCAGGGCGATCTTGATGGTGTCAGCTGCTACGGAGTAGCTGGCGACACCGGCGAGAGCCATGGCGGCGAACAGTTTGGAAATCTGCTTGGTAGCCTTATTCATAGTGCTCCACTCTTGTGTTTTTCATTGTTGTTGTCCTGATTGCCGAGGCTACGGGACAGGGAATTGCACCCCGCCAACACTCCCCGGCAACTGTACCGGAACAGTGTAGATTGCTGATTTGCGGCTTGAAAAGTCGGGTTTTGATGGCGGAATGATCTTGTGTCGCTTAATCGAAACAAACGTATAGAAATACGGCGTGTCTCGCGTGTGGCTGGCGTCGTCAAGGCGGGCTTGTCTGAATGTTGCTCGACGCTATCATTGCGCCCCCCAATCCATTCGTTACCAACCAACACAAAACAAGCCATGAACGATAACGCTAGCACCCTCTATGCCAAGCTGCTTGGCGAAACCGCCGCCATTACCTGGGAAGAGCTGCAGCCCTTCTTCGCCCGTGGCGCGCTGCTCTGGGTCGATGGCGCCGAAGATCTGGTGGCCGTTGCCCTGGCCGTGGCCGAAGACGACAAGGCTCAGGTCGCGGCCTTTCTGGCCGCCGGCAAGCTCAGCAAGGTGGAGGAAGACCGTGCCCAGGACCTGCTGGCCCGCGATCCGAAGCTCTGGGCTGTGGTGGTAGCGCCCTGGGTTCTGATCCAGGAGCGGGACGAAGCGCCGACCCGTCACTGACGGAGCGCGCGGATGGAGCCCAGGGAGGGGCTCCAGGAGTGTGCCGCATGCCCGGTCCTGCACTAGTCAGGGGCAGCGGCGAAATCGGTGGGGCGAGCTAGACTCAACCCACCTTCTACTTCTCTTTGATATCCACAGGGAGTGCCATCATGTTCGAACCAGGCCATGTACACCGGGCCAATATCCCCGGTATTCCGGGGCAGCAGGAATTCTCCATCGACCTTTATTACGAAGCTCGTCCTAACCCCAAGGAGGGCACCATGCTGCACTTCCGCATGGTGGGCGAGATCGCGGGCAAGCCTTTCGAGGAGGAGTTCGAGATGCACCGCGACACGGCATTCAACTTCGCTGCCGTGGTTTCCAAGGTGGCGGTTAAGAACGGCCTGAACCCCAACAACACGCTGATCATGCGTAATCACAAGGAATACGACCTGATCTTCGAAGATATTCGTCGCGTGCTTGGCGCCGAGCCGGGCGAGGCGGTGAACTTCGATCATCTGGAGAAGGACGGCCTTTGACCTTCGTCCCGGTGGAGGCCACGGCGTGGTTTCCACCTTTCTGCCTGGCCAATCTGAATCGATGGGTATCGCTTAGCTCAACCGCATCCTACGACTGCGAAGTCAGCTGTAGGTTGGCGTAGAGCGAAGCGAAACCCAACGACCCTCTACGTGCTGACCCAACGCTGGCGCATCCAGCCACTCAGGGCATCCACACCCAACACCAGAATCAGCATGGCAAGGATCACGCTGGACGCTTGCGCCTCCTGGAACAGGCTGAGGCTCACGTAAAGCATTTGCCCCAGGCCGCCGGCACCGACGAAGCCGAGCACGCTGGCCATGCGGATGTTGTTCTCCCAGCGATAGAGCATGTAGGCCACCAGTTGCGGCCATACGGCGGGCAGGGTGCCGTAGCAGAACGCTGCAACGCGCCCGCCGCCATTGAGGCGGATGGCTTCGGCGGGTTCCGGCGGGGTGTTCTCCAGGGCCTCGGCGAAGAGGCGGCCCAGTACCCCAGCGGTGTGCAGGGCCAGTGCCAGGGTGCCGGCATTGGGACCGAGGCCCGCGGCCAGCACCATCAGGGCAGCCCAGACCAGTTCGGGCACGGCGCGCAGCGCATTCAGCAGCAGGCGCGCGGTCCCTTGGGCCAGACTGCCGAAGCGGCCAGCCGCAGGCAGGGCGATGAGCAGGCCCAATAGCGCCGCCAGCAGGGTGCCGAGTGCCGACATGGCGAGGGTTTCCAGGGCGCCCCAGCCGATGGCCCTGAGGTGGGCGTTGGAAAAGTCCGGCTGGAGGAAGCGCGCCGCGTAGCTGCCCATCTGCTGCAGGGCGTCGCCACTGACCAGCGCGCCCAGGTCGATGCCCAGCCAGATAAAGGAAGTGGCCGCGGCCGCCAGCAGGGCGAGGATCACCAGGATGTTGCCCACTCTCATGCGAACCTCCCGCGCAGGAAGCGGCTGAGCTGGTCGGCCAACAGCACCAGGGCAAGGAAGGTCAGCAGCATGCTGGCGACTTCACCGCCGGCGAACATACGCATGGACAGGTCCATCTGCTGACCGAGTCCGCCAGCCCCGACGAAACCCATTACCACCGAGGCGCGCACTGCGCATTCCCAGCGATAGACGGTGTAGGAAATCATCTCCGCCGCCGCGCTGGGCAGCACGCCGTAGGCGAATGCGGCCAGGCGCGGGCTGCCGGCGGTGAGCAGGGCGCGGGTGGGGCGCGGGTCGACGGACTCGAAGATTTCCGCATAGACCTTACCCAGCATGCCGCTGTAGGTGATGGCGATGGCCAGGACCCCGGCGGTGGGGCCCAAGCCCACGGCGCGGACGAAGAGCAGCGCCCAGACGATTTCCGGCACGCTGCGCAGGAAGATCAGCAGGCCACGCACCGGCCAGCGCAGGGCCTGGGCCCACCAGGCCGGACGGCCGCCACGGGGCAGGGCGGAGAGCGACAGGGCGCGGCTGGCCCAGAGCGAGGCGGGCAGGGCAATCAGCAGCGCCAGGCTCATGCCGGCGGTGGCGATGGCCAGCGTCTCCAGGGTGGCGCGGCCTAATAGAAGCAGAAACTCCTCGCCGTGCTCGGGCGGCCAGAAGGCGGAAAGAAACTGTCCCATGGTGCGGGCGTTGCCTTCGTCCAGCAGCACGGCCGGGTTCAGCTCGCTCAGCTTCAGGCCGGGCCAGAGCAGCGCCACGGCCAGCAGGGTCAGCAGCAGGCGGGGCAGCGCGGCAGGGTCGCGAGGCGCCGATCTCAGCATCGTGGAATATGCAGCGCGGGGGCCGCCACGGGCGGAGAAGACGGCACGTCGCCGCGTAATTGCTCGTTGGCGTAGAGGGCGTCCAGGTCGGCCTGGCTAACGGCCTCCCGTGGGCGATCGAAGGCGATGCGCCCGTCTCGCACACCCACGATGCGTGGGAAGTGTGCCAGCGCCAGTTCCACCGCGTGCAAGCTGGCCAGCAGGGTGACGTCGCGGCGACTGGCATCGGCGCAGAGCACGCCGAGGGTGTGGTCGGCCAGCACCGGGTCCATGGCCGAAACCGGTTCGTCGGCGAGGATCAGTTCTGGGGCCTGGTAGAGCACACGGGCGATGCCTACGCGCTGTAGCTGGCCACCGGAGAGTTGGTCGCAGCGCTCGAAAAGCTTGTCGGCGAGATCGAGGCGGGCAAGGGCTGTTTGGGCGCCTGTGCGGTCCAGTGGGTGCAGCAGACTGAGCAAACCTTTGGCCAGGGACCATTGGCCGAGTTTGCCGGCCAGCACGGCGGTGACCACCCGCTGGCGCGGAGGAATCGGCGGGGCCTGGTGGACGAGTCCGATGCGCGCGCGAAGGCGCTGGCGCTCCCGCGCAGAGAGCGTCCAGGGCGCCGCACCGAGCAACTGGAACTGCCCGGTGGCGGGTTTCAGGCTGGTGGCGAGCAGGCGCAACAGGCTGGTCTTGCCAGCACCGGAAGGGCCGATGATGGCTACCCGTTCGCCGCTGGCGACGCTCAGGTCGATAGCCTGTAGGGCAGGCAGGCCGTTGGCGTGGACCAGGTCCACGCCGTGTAGCGACAGGCTCACTTCAACAGGCCGGCCGAGCGTGCTGCTTCTTCGATGCCCTGGTAGTTCTCGGGCTTGGTCGGGATGAAGCGGGTAGCGGCCTGCAGGTCGAGGATCGCCTTGTGCTCCGGGTTGGCCGGGTCGAGGGCGAGGAAGGCCTGCTTGATCTTCTCGGCCAGGGCCGGGTCCAGGGTGCCGCGCACGGTCCAGTTGTAGTCGTAGTAGGGCGGGGTGGTGGCGAAGACTGTCACCTTGTTGGTGTCGACCTTGCCGGCGTCCACAAGCTTCTGCCAGACGCTGGCGTTGAGCACGCCGCCATCCACCTTGCCAGCCTGGACCCAGGCCACGGTGGCGTCATGGGCGCCGGAGTAGGCGACGCGGGAGAAGAACTCCTCGGGCACGACGCCGTCCTTCTGCATGAAATAGCGCGGCATCAGGCTACCGGAGGTGGAAGACACCGAGCCGAAGGCGAAGGTCTTGCCCTTGAGGTCCTGCAGGGACTTCACCGCCGGATCGGCGCTGATGAATTTGCTGGTGAACTTCTCGTCCTGCTCGCGCTGTACCAGCGGAACGGCGTTGCCGGTTTTCAGGCGGGTCTGGACGAAGGTGAAGCCGCCGAGCCAGGCCATGTCCAGGCGGTCGGCCGCCAGGGACTCCACCACCGCGGCGTAATCGGCCACGGGCACGAACTCGACCTTCATGCCGAGTTGCTGCTCGAGGTAAGCGCCGAGGGGCTTGAATTTGCGCAGCAGTTCGGTGGGGGCTTCGTCAGGAATAGCCGAGACTTTGAGGACGTCGGCAGCCTGGGAAACAACGGCGGACAGGGACAGGGCGAAGCCGGCCGCGAGGGCCAAGGAGCGTTTGAACATGGGATTCTCCGGTTCAATAGCGGAAAAGGCAGGCGGATTATAGTGATCGGACGATCGCTTGGTAGCTTCATCTCGCTCAGCAGGCAGTTAAGATGTGCGTTTCGCCAACCGCCTGGAGTTATGGCATGACCGCTCCCCTGCCTTCCATTGCCTTTGCCGGTATCGGCCTGATGGGCCTGCCCATGACCCGCCGCTTGCTGGCTACCGGCTTCCCGCTGACCGTGTGGAACCGTTCCCCGGAAAAGTGCGCGCCGCTGCTGGAGCAAGGCGCCCGCCGTGTGATGACGCCGGCCGAGCTCTGTGCCGAGGCGGATATCGTGATGCTCTGCCTGGCTGACACCCGCGTGGTGCGCAAGGTGGTATTCGGGGAGGGCGGTATTGTCGAAGGGGCGAAGCCCGGGCAACTGCTCGTGGACTTTTCCAGCCTGGAACCGGCCGCCACCCGTGAGATGGCCGCCGAACTCGAAGCCCGCACCGGTATGCGCTGGATGGATGCGCCCGTCTCTGGCGGCACCCCCGGCGCCGAGGCCGGCACTCTGGTGATCATGGCCGGCGGGCATGAAGACGACGTGGAACGGGTGCGGCCGATCCTCGCTCACCTGGGCCAGCGACTGACCCGCATGGGCGCGGTAGGTGCCGGGCAAGTGACCAAGGTGTGCAACCAGATGATCGTGGCCTGCAATGCCCTGGTGATCGCCGAAGTGGTGGCCCTGGCCGAGAAGGCCGGGGTGGACGCCAGCCTGATTGCCCCGGCGCTGGCCGGCGGTTTCGCTGACTCCAAGCCGCTGCAGATCCTCGCGCCGCAGATGGCCGAGAGCCATTTCGAGCCGATCAAATGGCATGTGCGCACGCTGCTGAAAGACCTGGACACCGCCGTGCGCCTGTCCCGCGAGCACGACTCGGCGACGCCCCTCAGCGGCCTGGCAGCGCAACTGATGCGTCTGCACGGCAGCCAGGGCAATCTGGAGCGCGATCCGGCTACGCTGGTGGAAATGTACCGGGAGGATCACTGATGAAGATCGCCGCCAACCTTTCACTGCTATTCACCGACCGCCCGTTGATCGAGCGTGTGATCGCTGCGCGCGTCGCCGGCTTCGATGGCGTGGAAGTGCAGTTTCCCTATGAGTTGCCGGCTATCCGCATGAAGGAAGTGCTGGAAGCGGCCGGCCTGCCGTTGATCCTGTTCAACCTGCCGGCTGGCGACCTGATGGAAGGTGGCCCCGGTCTGGCAGCGGTGCCGGAGCGCCAGGAGCAGTTCGACGATGCCCTGGCGCAGGCGCTGGCCTATGCCGCGATGACCCGCCCGCGCTTCGTCAACGTGCTGGCTGGGCGCAAGGCCGACGGTGTGACTCGGGAGCGGGCGCTGGCCTGTCTGGCCGCTAACCTGCGCAAGACGGCCGAGGCCTTCGCCGTACTGCGCATCGGTGTGGTCTGCGAGGCGATCAACCCGCTGGATATGCCGGGCTTCCTGATCAACACCCCGGAGCAACTGGATGAGCTGCTGCGCGATGTGGATCATCCCAACCTCAGCGCCCAGTACGACCTCTATCACATGGCCCGCCAGGGCGTAGACGCAGCAGCGGGCATTCGCCTGCTGGCCGGCCGCATCGGCCATGTGCAGTTCGCCGACTGCCCCGGCCGTGGCGAGCCAGGTACGGGCAACACCGACTTCGGCCCGGCGCTGCGCGCCCTGCAGGAAGACGATTACCCCGGCTGGATGGGGGCCGAATACAAACCTGCCGGTGTGACCGCCGATACCCTCGGCTGGCTGCCGGAGTGGAAGGCCCGACTGGCCTGAGCTGCCGGCGCCCCCACAGCGAAATGATTTGGCATTTTGTAGAGAGAACACCATGAACGACCCTATTCGCCTCACCCAGTACAGCCATGGTGCTGGTTGCGGCTGCAAGATTTCCCCCAAGGTGCTGGAGGTGATCCTCGCCGGCAGCGGCGCGCAGAACCTCGACCCCAAGCTCTGGGTGGGCAACGCCTCCAAGGACGACGCTGCAGTCTACGCCCTGGACGAGGAGCGCGGTGTGGTGTCCACCACCGACTTCTTCATGCCGATTGTCGACGACCCCTATGACTTCGGCCGCATTGCCGCCACCAACGCCATCAGCGACATCTATGCCATGGGCGGCGACCCGCTGATGGCCATCGCCATTCTCGGCTGGCCGGTCAACCTGCTACCGCCGGAAGTGGCTCGCGAAGTGATACGTGGTGGCCGCTCGGTGTGCGACGAGGCGGGCATTCCCCTGGCCGGTGGGCACTCGATCGATGCTCCCGAGCCGATCTTCGGCCTGGCCGTCACTGGCGTGGTGGACAAGCGCCACATGAAGCGCAACGACACCGCCACCGCCGGCTGCAAGCTTTACCTGACCAAGCCGCTGGGCATCGGCATCCTCACCACCGCCGAGAAGAAGGGCAAGTTGCGCGAGGCCGATGTAGGGCTGGCCCGCGACTGGATGTGCACCCTGAACAAGCCCGGTAGCCGCTTCGGCAAACTGGCAGGGGTCAAGGCGATGACCGATGTCACCGGTTTCGGCCTGCTCGGCCACTTGGTGGAAATGGCCGACGGCAGTGGCCTCACCGCCCGTGTCGAGTACGCCAAGGTGCCCAGCCTGCCTGGCGTGGAGTACTACCTGGAACAGGGCTGCGTGCCCGGCGGCACCCTGCGCAACTTCGACAGCTACGGCGATCGCCTGGCACCTTTGGCCGAGGTGCAGAAGCTGCTGCTCTGCGATCCACAGACCAGCGGCGGCCTGCTGGTGGCGGTGACTCCGGAAGGGGAGGCGGAATTCCTCGCAGTGGCCGAGGAGCTTGGTCTGCAACTGGCGCCTATTGGCAAGCTGCACGAGCGACAGAGTCTCGCGGTCGAGGTGTTCTGATGCGTCCGGACACCTCGAATTACCGCGACATCTTCCTCAATGACCTGCCGATGATGGACGCCCGCGCGCCGGTGGAGTTCGTCAAGGGCGCCTTCCCGCATACGGTCAATCTGCCGCTGATGACCGACATCGAGCGGCAGAAAGTGGGCACCAGCTACAAGCTGCATGGCCAGGACGCTGCCATCACCCTTGGCCACCAATTGGTCAGCGGCGCCGTCAAGGCGGAGCGCATCGAGGCTTGGGCCGCCTTCGCCCGCGCCAATCCCCAGGGCTATCTCTACTGCTTCCGTGGCGGGCTGCGTTCACAACTGGTTCAGCAATGGCTGAAGACGGAAGCGGGCATCGAGTATCCGCGCGTGAAAGGTGGCTACAAGGCGATGCGGACCTTCCTCCTGGAAACCACCCAGGATGCCGTGACCCAGTGCGACTTCGTGCTGGTCGGTGGCCTCACCGGTACCGGCAAGACCGACGTGATTGCCCAGTTGGCCAACAGCCTGGACCTGGAGGGCCACGCCAACCACCGCGGTTCCAGTTTCGGCAAGCGCGCAACCCCGCAACCGGCGCAGATCGACTTCGAGAACGCGCTGGCCATCGACATCCTGAAGAAGCGTGCAGCGGGTCATGAACAGTTCGTGCTGGAGGACGAAGGGCGCATCGTTGGCAGTTGCTCGGTTCCGCTGGAGCTTTACCAGGGCATGCAGGCATTCCCGCTGGTCTGGCTCGACGACAGTTTCGAGGACCGGGTGGAGCGCATCCTGCGCGATTACGTGGTGAACCTGTGCGCGGAGTTCATCGCGACCCACGGCGACGAGCATGGCTTCACGCGCTTCGCCGAACGGTTGCGCCAGAGCCTGGACAACATCGTCCGGCGCCTGGGCGGTGAACGCCACCAGCGCATGACGGCGCTGATGGACCAGGCCCTGGTCGAGCAGGAAGCGACCGGAAACGTGGACTTGCACCGGGGCTGGATCGAAGGCCTGTTGCGCGAGTACTACGACCCCATGTACGCGTTTCAGCGCGAGAGCAAAGCGTCGCGTATCGAGTTCGCCGGGGAACAGGCGGCGGTGCTGGAGTATTTGCGGCAGCGTCGGCCAGCGCGGGGCTGATTCAGCCCTTCACGCCGGATTCGAATCCACCGGCCTCAGGGGCTGCACATTGCTGCTGCCCAGCCTGTGGGGGTGGCGCAGGAATTCTTCGATGCTGGCCAGTGGTTGGGGACGACTGAGCAGATAGCCCTGGATGTAGTCGCAGCCATGGCCGCGCAGGAAGTCCAGCTGTTCGCGGGTCTCCACCCCTTCGGCGACCACCTGCAGGTGCAGCGTGTGGGCCATGCCGATGATGGCCTGGACGATCTCCATGTCGGCATGGCTGCCGGGAATGTCCATGACGAAGGACCGGTCGATCTTCAGGGTATCCAGGGGCAAGCGCTTCAGGTAGGCGAGCGATGAGTAGCCGGTGCCGAAGTCGTCGATGGAGATGCTTACGCCCAGATTGCGGATGCGCTCCAGCAGGTGCAGGGCCTGGTTGACGTTGTGCATCAGGGCATTTTCGGTGACTTCCAGCTCCAGCCGCTGCGGCCGTACGCCGGTCTCCCGCAGGGCGCGTTGCACTTCGTCCGCCAACTCGTCGCGGCAGAGGTTCAGCGCCGAGCAGTTGACTGCAACGCGCAGGTCCTGGAAGCCCTGAGCGGCCAGTTTGGCCAGGTCCCGGCAGGCTTGGCGCAGCACCCAGGTGTCCAACTGGGCGATGAATCCGTTGGCCTCGGCCACGCCGATGAAACGATCCGGGGGCAGCAGGCCGAGCTGTGGATGTTGCCAGCGCACCAGGGCTTCCAGCTTGGTCACCTGGCCAGTGTGCAGGTCGAGGATCGGCTGGTAACTGAGGAACAGGCCCTGATCCTTGGCCAGCGCGAGATGCAGTTCCTCTTCCAGTTGCAGCTCGAAGGTGGCCTTGTTCTTCAGGTGGCGGCTGAAGAAGTGCAGGTTGTTGCGTCCGCTGCTCTTGGCTTGGTAGAGCGCGAGGTCTGCATGTTTGAGCAGTTCCTCGCAGGTTTCGCCATCGTCCGGGTAGAGGCTGATGCCAATGCTGGTGGTCATGGTGACGTTGCGCCCGGCCAGGGTGATGGGTTCCTTCATGCGCTCCATGATGCGCTGGGACAGGGTCTTGGCCTCCATCAGGTTGCCCAGGCTGGCGAGCACGCAGAATTCGTCGCCTCCCAGCCGCGCGATCACATCTTCGCGACGCAGCACGCTGCGTACCCGGTCGGCCACCACCTTGAGCAACTCATCGCCCGCGTCGTGGCCCAGGCTGTCGTTGACGCGCTTGAAGTGGTCGACATCGAGGAACATGACCGCCAGTGACTGCTTGAACTCGGCGTGGGTTTGCAGCTTCTCCACGAAGTACTCGTTGAAGGCACGCCGGTTGGGGAGGTTGGTCAAAGGGTCGAAATGGGCAACATTCTGCAGTTTCACCTTCACCTGCTCCAGTTCACCCAGCAGGTTGCTGACATGCTGCAGATCGAGTTCCTTGCGTTGCAGTTTCTTGTCGACCCAGGCCACGCACAGGGCAAAAAGCAGCACCATGCTGGCAATTACCGCCAGGCTGGAACCAAGCTGTACGGCATTGTCCGCACGCTCCAGATACAGTTCGGTGCCCTCCGGTACCGCCAGTTGCAGGGCCAGCATGCCGGTGAAGTGCATGCTGCAAATGGCGCCCCCCATGGTCAGACTGGCAGGGATCTTGAGCAGTTGGTGGCCTTCGCCGCGCTCGCGGAAGAAGGTGGACAGAAGCATGGCGGCCATGCTGGCAGCGATGGCGACGCCTACCGAGATGGCGACCATGCCGGGGTGGTAGTACTGGGTCGCCACCGAGCGGATGGCGGCCATGCCGCAGTAGTGCATGAGCGCGATGCCGAGGCCAACGGCCAGGGCCGCAGCCATATAGTGATGCGGTTCGACCTCGGAGCGGCCGAGGGTGTGCATGCCCACCAATGAGGCGGCGATTACGATCAGCAGGGAAAGCGTAGTGGTGGGGATGTCGTAGTCGATGGCGATCGGTGCCTCGAAGGCCAGCATGGCGATGAAGTGCATCGTCCAGATACCGCCACCCAGGCAGCCGGCGCCGAGCCAACTCCAGCGTCGCCGGGTTTCCGGCTGTTGGGCATGGGCGACCCGCTCGACCATGTCGAAGGCGCAGTAGCTGGCACCCGAGGCCACGAGGAAGGCCAGCAGCACAAGCCAGCTGTTGTGGGTGCATGCCAGCAATATCTGGCCATCCGCGGGAAGTGCAGTACCGAAACGCAGGCCCAGCCAGTCCATAGAGGGGATTCCCATGCAGACGGTTAGACTTCGGGGGAGGGGGTTGCTGGCACAATGCCGTCAGTATAGCCAGCGTGGGTGTCCTGGTTTGGACGTCCGTACCTGGGCGCTGAACGGTCGTCGGTGGGGGATGGCCGGCAGGGGTGGGCCTTCATCGCCGCCGCATCGGGTTACATAAATCAAACTAATTTTCGCAGACAGTGGTCGGCTGGACCCTCTAGATTGCAGTATCGACCCCGGCTTGCGGTTACCCGGGGGCCTGACAACAACAACGAGACCGACTCATGCAGCAATCTCCTCAAGCGGCCAATGCCTGGCGCGTGCTCTTCCTGCTGTTCCTGGCGAACCTGTTCAACTTCTTCGACCGCACCATCCCGGCCATCATCATCGAGCCGGTGCGTCATGAGTGGAGCCTGAGCGACTTCCAGCTGGGCCTGATCGGAACCGCCTTCACGCTGGTCTACGCGGTCGCCGGCGTACCCCTGGGGCGCATGGCCGATACCGGCGCGCGAAGAAAGATCATGGGCTGGGGCCTGGCGGTCTGGAGCGGCCTGACCGCGGTGAACGGCCTGGCCTGGAACTTCTGGAGCTTCCTGCTGGTGCGCATGGGGGTCGGCATTGGTGAAGCCAGCTACGCGCCAGCGGCCAACTCGCTGATTGGCGATCTTTTCCCCGCCCACAAGCGCGCCCGCGCCATGGGCATCTTCATGCTCGGTCTGCCACTTGGCCTGGTGCTGGCCTTCTTCACTATCGGCGCCATGGTCAAGGCCTTCGACAGCTGGCGCGCGCCGTTCTTCATCGCCGCCGTGCCGGGGCTGATCCTGGCGCTGTTCATGTTCTTCATCAAGGAGCCTGCCCGCGGCGCCGCCGAAGCCGTGAAGGTGTCCTCCGCAACGCCGGTAGACAAACCGCTGCGCCGGGTGCTGGCGATCCGCACCTTCTGGTGGCTGACCCTCGCAGGTCTCACTTACAACTTCGCCACCTATGCCACCAACTCTTTCATGGTGCCGATGCTGCAACGCTACTTTCTGATGCCGCTGGAGCAGGCGGCCATCGCCACAGGCATCATCACTGGCCTCACCGGCCTGGTGGGGCTGACGCTGGGTGGCTGGGTAGCGGACAAGGTGCACCAGAAGTCCGAGCGCGGCCGCCTTCTGCTGGCGGCCTTCAGCATGCTCGTGGCGGCGGTTTGCACCGGCTATGCGCTGCTGGCCGGGCGTATCGAGATCGGCCTGTTCGTTGCCATCTTCAGTCTGGGCTGGCTGTTCGCCTACAACTTCTACACCTGCGTCTACACCGCCATCCAGGATGTGGTGGAGCCGCGTCTGCGGGCGACCGCCATGGCGCTGTTCTTCGCCGGTCTCTACCTGCTGGGCGGGGGGCTTGGCCCGGTGGTCGTGGGGCTTCTGTCGGACCACTACTCCCAGGCGGCGATGCTGGCGGCTGGCGCGAGCGAGATGAACGAGACGTTCAAGGCCGTGGGCCTGCACAACGCCATGTTCCTGGTGCCGGTAGCGCTGACCCTGACCATGCTGGCTTTGTTCCAGGCGGCGCGTTGCTTCGTGCGCGATGCGGCGAACATGCGTGAAGGGCTGGCGGCTGCAGCCTGATCGACGCCCGAATGCAAAACGGCCCGCAATTGCGGGCCGTTTTTTTGAGGTGCGTTAATCGCCAGGGTGCCCGGCAGGACGGGTTGAGCGATACCCATCAATTCCTGCTGATGGGTATCCCTTCGTTCAAGCGGAGCTCCGCCCGCCACATCCTACGAACCACCCTTAGCCTGCGACGAGGATTCGGATCGATTCCAGGCGCAGGGCCGCCTTGTCCAGCAGTTGAAGCCCCTCGTCACGCTGGTGGCGAACGGCTTCCAGTTCGCTGTCGCGTACGCTCGGGTTCACTGCCTGGAGCGCGGTGAGGCGCGCGAGCTCCTCGTCCAGTTCGGCCTTCAGGCGGCGCTGGGCTTCGGCTACGCGTTCGGCATGGCGCGGGGCGATCTTGGCTTCGCCGGCGTTTATCTGTGCCGCGAGCACGTCGCGCTGGGCCTGGACGAACTTGTTGGCACTGCCGCGCGGCACGCTTTCCAGTTGGTCGTTGAGGGTGTCGAAAGACACTTTGGAGGCCAGGTCGTTGCCATTGGCGTCCAGCAGGCAACGCAGGGCCTTGGGCGGCAGGAAGCGGCTGAGCTGCAGGGCGCGCGGGGCCACCGCTTCGCTGACATAGATCAGCTCCAGCAGCACGGTGCCGGGTTTGAGTGCCTTGTTCTTGATCAGCGCCACGGCGGTGTTGCCCATGGAGCCGGAGAGCACCAGGTCCATGCCGCCCTGCACCATCGGATGTTCCCAGGTGAGGAACTGCATGTCCTCGCGGGAAAGGGCCTGGTTGCGATCGTAGGTGACGGTCACGCCTTCGTCGTCGCCGAGGGGGAAGCCCGCGTCGAGCATCTTCTCGCCGGGCTTGAGTACCAGGGCGTTCTCGGAGTGGTCTTCGCTGTCGATACCGAAGGCTTCGAAGAGCGACTCCATATAGATAGGCAGGGCGAACTGGTCGTCCTGTTCGAAAATGTCCTCTACCAGTTGCTCACCCTCACCGGCACCGCCGGAGTTGAGTTCCAGCAGACGGTCGCGGCCGTTGTGCATTTCACCTTCGAGGCGCTTGCGCTCAGTTTCGGCTTCGTTCACCAGGGCGTTCCAGGCATCGTCGTCGCCGCCTTCGAGCATCGGTAGCAGGCGCGGGCCGAACTGATGCTGGATGGCATTGCCGGTGGGGCAGGTGGCGAGGAAGGCGTTCAATGCCTGGTGGTACCACTGGAACAGGCGTTCCTGCGGGCTGGTTTCCAGGTAGGGCACGTGAAGCTGGATGGTGTGCTTCTGGCCGATCCGGTCGAGACGGCCGATACGCTGTTCCAGCAGGTCCGGGTGGGCCGGCAGGTCGAACAGCACGAGGTGATGGGCGAACTGGAAGTTGCGGCCCTCGGAACCGATCTCCGAGCAGATAAGCACCTGGGCGCCGAATTCTTCGTCGGCGAAGTAGGCGGCGGCACGGTCGCGCTCGAGGATGCTCATGCCTTCGTGGAACACGGTGGCCGGGATGCCGGAGCGCACACGCAGGGCGTCTTCCAGGTCCAGGGCGGTTTCCGCGTGGGCGCAGATCACCAGCACCTTGAACTTCTTCAGCATCTTCAGGGTGTCGATCAGCCACTCGACGCGCGGGTCGAAGCGCCACCAACGTTCGGCGTCATCGCCGCTGTCCTGCTGGGACTGGAAGCTGACTTCCGGGTAGAGGTCCGGGTGGTCGCCGATCGGCAACTCCATGTACTCGACCGGGTTGGGCAGCGGATAGGGGTGCAGGTTACGTTCGGGGAAGCCCTGCACGGCGGCGCGGGTGTTGCGGAACAGCACGCGGCCGGTGCCGTGGCGGTCCAGCAGTTCGCGCACCAGGCGCGGAGCGGCTTCCTCGTCGCCAGCGGCCAGGGCTTTGAGCAGGCCTTCGCCTTCTTCGCCGAGGAAGCCCTTGATGGTCGCTTCGGCCTTGGCGCTCAGGCGACCCTGGTCCAGCAGTTCCTGGACGGCTTCTGCCACCGGGCGGTAGTTCGCGCTTTCGGCGCGGAAGGCTTCCAGGTCGTGGAAGCGGTTCGGGTCCAGCAGGCGCAGACGTGCGAAGTGGCTTTCCTGGCCCAGCTGTTCCGGGGTGGCAGTGAGCAACAGCACGCCAGGGATGGTTTCGGCCAGTTGCTCCACCAGGCGGTATTCGGGGCTGGCCTGTTCCGGGTGCCAGACCAGGTGGTGGGCTTCGTCGACCACCAGCAGGTCCCAGCCGGCAGCGAAGGCGGCATCCTGGGCGCGCTCGCTGCTTTTCAGCCACTCCAGGGAAACCAGGGCCAACTGGCTGTCCTCGAAGGGGTTGCTGGCGTCGCTTTCGGCGAAGCGTTCGGCGTCGAACAGGGCGACCTGCAGGTTGAAGCGACGGCGCATTTCCACCAGCCACTGGTGCTGGAGGTTCTCCGGTACCAGGATCAACACCCGGCTGGCGCGACCGGAGATGAGCTGGCGGTGGATGACCAGGCCGGCTTCGATGGTCTTGCCCAGGCCCACTTCGTCGGCCAGCAGGACGCGCGGTGCCACACGGTCGGCCACTTCACGGGCTATGTGCAGTTGGTGAGCGATGGGCTGGGCGCGGGTGCCGCCCAGGCCCCAGAGGGAGGATTGCAGCAGGCGCGAGCGGTGTTCCAGGGTGTGGTAGCGCAGGGCGAACCACTTGTGCGGGTCGATCTGGCCGGCGAACAGGCGGTCATTGGCCAGGCGGAACTGGATGAAGTTGTTCAGCTGGGTTTCCGGCAGGATGCGGGGCTCGTTCTGCGCGGTGATGCCGTGGTAGATCAGCAGGCCGTCGATATCCTCGACTTCCTGGACGTTGAGCTTCCAGCCGTCGAAGTGGGTGATTTCGTCGCCCGGAGCGAAGCGCACGCGGGTCAGCGGCGCATTGCGCAGCGCGTACTGGCGGGTCTCGCCAGTGGCCGGGTAGAGCACGGTGAGCAGGCGGCCATCCGATGTCAGGATGGTCCCGAGCCCAAGCTCTGCTTCGCTGTCACTGATCCAGCGTTGCCCCGGTTGATACTGCTGCGCCATGCGTGTCTCCCTGAGATGAAAAAAGCCGCGTATGTTAACGGAACCGAGGGCGCAGGGCGACGCCGGATTCGGCCCGTATATCCGCAAAAGTGTAGCGAGCGCCGGTAAAGAAGCGCCAAAGACGGCCGACAGACTGACCAAAGGAGGGCTTCAACATGTTGCCACCCATTCCGCAAGGCCTGGTCCCTGTTACCGCCCAGCAGGATGTAGTCAAGCCGCGCCCCGACATTCCGCCGGTCACGCCCGTGCAGGAGAGCGCGCAAGAGAGTGCCGTCAGCCTGGACAAGCGCCATCCCCAGGAGGCCGAGGAACTGCTGCGCGAGGAGCAGCGGCGGCGCCAACGGCGAGGCTACACGCCCCAGGAACTGGCCACGGGGGAAGTGGCTGAAGCAGACCAGGCCGTGCTGGACGAGTTGCCGCGTCAGGGGTTGTGGGTGGATGTGGAGGTTTGAGCCGAGCACAATGGGCCTGATTCTTCCTTGAGCCGACACCGGTGGACCTGTTCGACGATATCCCTCTCCAGTTGCCCGACGCCGAATTGCGCTTTGAGCCGCACTTCCTTACTTCGGCGCAGGCGAACGATTGGCTGGCCCGGCTGGTGGCTGAAACGCCCTGGGAACAGCCCGAAGTTCGTCTCCATGGCCGCGACTATCCCGTGCCACGGCTAGTCGCGTGGTACGGCGACCCCGAGGCCAGCTACCGCTATTCCGGCCTGACCCACCAGCCGTTGCCCTGGACGCCACTGCTGGCGGAGATCCGCACACGGGTTGCAGAGGCAGTGGGGCAGCCTCTCAATGGCGTTCTGCTCAACTATTACCGGGACGGCCAGGACTCCATGGGCTGGCACAGCGACGACGAACCCGAGCTCGGGCGCAATCCGCTGGTTGCCTCGCTCAATCTGGGTGGCACCCGCCGATTCGACCTGCGCCGCAAGGGCGCGAGCCGCATCGAGCATTCCCTGGAGCTGGGCCATGGCGCGCTACTGGTCATGAGCGGGCCAACGCAGCATCATTGGCAGCATCAAGTGGCGAAGACCCGTATCCCTTGCGCCCCCCGGCTCAATCTCACCTTCCGTTGGATCCGCTTATGAGCAACGACGAAAATCTGATCGACTTCGGCGCCGAGCGCGACAAGCGCATCCATGACGTCCACGAAAAACGCCTGAACGACATGCGCAAGGCATTCGAGCAGGCCATGCCCCTGTCTCAGCCCAAGGGCAAGAAGGGCGGCAAGAAGCCAAAGAAGCGCTGAGATCTCCCGGCCTTCCCCGCACTCCGATCGGCGATCCACCGAGATTCTGTCCACTGCTTTGTGGGAGCGAATTCATTTGCGAATGAATTGGCTCCCGCAAAGCGGCTGTTCCAACCCTTCCCGCTGTCTCACACCCTCCGAAAATTGACCTGGATCAGTATCCCGACCGCCTTTCCGCGGGCCCTTGGAAGCTATTGATCCAAATCAATTTTCGCGTCCTGCTGCGCGGGTACCTTGAACCCATCGAAGCAACAACGCCACACGCAGGAGGCAGATCATGTTCGTCGATACAGTGGTTCTCGCCGGTATAGGCACCGTCGGTCTCATGGTCGCTTTCTTCGCCGGGGTTGGTTACTTCATCTGGAAGGACTCGCAGAAACGCAAACCGCGTTGAGTCACTCCGGGTTTACAGGCACGCAAGGCACCTCGGGCGACTTCGGTCGCCCATTTTTTTGTTCCCGCTTTTCTTCCATCGCGGCCCGCGCCAGACTGGCGCCATGCCGATCCAGACCCTTTCCCGCCTTTCTGAAATCGATCCGCAGCACTGGAATGCCTTGCTGCCGGACGACCAGCCATTCCTGCAGCATGCCTTTCTCTGCGCCCTGGAAGAAAGCGGCAGCGTGGGCGGCCGCAGCGGCTGGCACCCGGCCCATCATCTTTTACGCGGGGCGAACGGCGAGCTGAAGGCTGCTCTGCCGGCCTATCTCAAGAGCCATTCCTACGGCGAGTACGTCTTCGACTGGGCCTGGGCCGATGCCTGCCAGCGCGCTGGTATCCCGTACTATCCCAAGTTGCTGGCGGCGGTACCCTTCACTCCGGTAGGTGGTGCGCGGTTGCTGGCGGTGGATGACGCGGCGGCCGGCGAACTGCTCGATGCAGTGGTTGCCGATGTCGCCGCTGACGATCTATCGGGGCTGCACATCAACTTCACCGATGCCTTTGCCGACCATCACCTGCGTGGCCGTGAAGGCTGGCTAGAACGCCTGGGCTGCCAGTTCCACTGGCGCAACCACGGCTACCGGGACTTCCAGGATTTTCTCGACGCCCTGAGTTCGCGCAAGCGCAAGCAGATCCGCAAGGAGCGTGAGCAGGTGGCGGGGCAGGGGATCGAGTTCCAGTGGCGCCGCAGCCAGGAACTGGAGGAATCGGACTGGGATTTCATCTACGCCTGTTATGCCAACACCTATCGAGTGCGGGGCCAGGCGCCCTACCTGACGCGTGCCTTCTTCAGCCTGCTGGCCGAACGGATGCCGGAGGCCATTCGCGTGGTGCTGGCGCTGCAATCGCACCGACCGGTTGCCATGGCGTTTTCGCTACAGGGGGGCGACACCCTTTACGGGCGCTACTGGGGGTGTCTGGCAGAGTTCGACAGGCTGCATTTCGAAACCTGCTTCTACCAGGGAATCGACCAGGCCATTGCCACAGGACTCCAACGCTTTGATGCTGGCGCCCAGGGTGAGCACAAGTTGATTCGAGGATTCGAGCCGGTGATCACCCGCTCCTGGCACTGGCTGGCCCATCCTGGCTTGCGTGCCGCGGTGGACGATTTCCTGGTGCAGGAGCGGGGTGGGGTGCTGGCCTACGCGGAAGAGGCGCGTGGCCTGCTGCCCTATCGGCGAGACTGATCAGCCGATCTGGGGGGTGTCGGGGGTGACGGTGCTGCCGCCCCACTCGAGGAAGCGGATCTTGCGGACTTCACCTTCGCTGTCTTCGTAGACGAGGGTGACCGGCACGACGCCGATTTTCTGGGAGGTATCGGTGCGGTGCAGCACTTTCTGGACGTCGATCTCCATCCCGTAGTGGTAGTCCACTGGCGCCACTCCGGCACCTTGATTCTGAAGGCCATCCTGGGCGAATACGCTGGGCGCGAGGCTGGAGAGCAGGGCGCTGACAACTGAGGCCATTTTCATAAGGCTTGTATTCCTCTGTTGGGTTTCGCTTACAAGGGACTTTATCTGACCCATCGAGAACGGTTAGTTCAGTGACCCCCTTCGATGATCCTGTTTTGAGCGTTTTTTGATCGCCCGGAATTGCCCGAACTAGAAGCGCTGCGACCGTTTGTCGCACTTCTGGAAATTTTCCCTTTCCTGGTCTAGCGGAGCGTTCACGGTCCCGATCAATTCATTTGAAATTGGGAAGCCACGTCCTTAGGGCGTGGTCATGAATCATCGGCTGTGCCAGTGACGATCGAAATGCCCGATTTACAGGATGAAGTCGGGTTGTCAGTAGTGCGGCGCGGCGGGGCTCATTCCACGCCGACGAAGCCGCCGGTCTGGTGCTGCCAGAGGCGTGCGTACAGGCCCCCGTGCTCCAGCAGTTCCGTGTGGCTGCCGCTCTCGACCACGCGACCCTTGTCCAGCACCACCAGGCGATCCATACGGGCGATGGTGGAAAGGCGGTGGGCGATGGCGATCACCGTCTTGCCGCGCATCAGGGTTTCCAGGCTTTCCTGAATGGCGGCCTCCACTTCCGAGTCGAGTGCCGAGGTGGCCTCGTCGAGGATCAGGATGGGCGCGTCCTTGAGCAATACGCGCGCGATGGCGATGCGCTGGCGCTGGCCGCCGGACAGCTTCACGCCACGCTCGCCGACATGGGCGTCGAAGCCGCAGCGCCCACTGGCATCCGAGAGCAGCGGCACGAATTCATCGGCTCGGGCTTTGCGAATGGCATCCTGCAGTTCGGCGTCGCTGGCTCCTGGGCGGCCGTAGAGCAAGTTGTCGCGGATGGAGCGGTGCAGCAGCGAGGTGTCCTGGGTGACCATGCCGATCTGCGCCCGCAGGCTTTCCTGGGTAACCAGGGCGATGTCCTGATCGTCGATGAGGATGCGCCCGCCCTCCAGGTCGTAGAGCCTCAGCAGCAGGTTGACCAGGGTCGATTTGCCGGCGCCCGAGGGCCCGACCAGGCCGATCTTCTCGCCGGGGCGCACTCGCAGATCGAGGTTCTCGATCACACCGCTGCCTTTGCCGTAGTGGAAAGCGACATCCTCGAAGCGCACTTCGCCACGCCTGACTTCGAGCGGTTTGGCGCTCCTGCTGTCGGTCACCTGGCGCGGCACCGCGATGGTCTGCATACCGTCCTGGACCTGGCCGATGTTGTCGAAGATGCCGGTGACGACCCACATGATCCAGCCGGACATGCTGTTGATACGCATCACCAGACCGGCCGCCAGGGCGATGGCGCCCACGCTGATCAGTCCCTGGTTCCACAGCCACAGGGCCAGGCCGCAGGTGGTGACGATGAGTGCGCCGCCCATGCCGGTGATGGTGGCGTCCATGGCCGTAATCACCCGTGCGGTCATCTGCGTCTTGCGAGTCTGTTCGTCGATGGCCTCGCGGGCGTAGTCCTCTTCCTTGCGGGTGTGGGCGAAGAGCTTGAGGGTAGTGATGTTGGTGTAGCCGTCGACAATACGCCCCATCAGTTTGGAACGTGCGTCAGAGGACTCCACCGAGCGCTGTTTGACCTTGGGGACGAAGTAGGCGATGGCGGCGATGTAGCCGGCGATCCAGATCGCCAGCGGCAGCATCAGGCGCCAGTCGGCCTCGGCAAACAACACCAGGGAACTGACGGCGTAGATGAGGACGTGCCAGAGAGCATCTACCGCCTGCACCGCCGAGTCGCGCAGGGCGTTGCCCGTCTGCATGATGCGTTGGGCGATACGTCCGGCGAAGTCGTTCTGGAAGAAGCCCAGGCTTTGCTTGAGCACGTAGCGGTGGTTCTGCCAGCGGATCAGGTTGGTCAGGCTGGGGGTGATCGCCTGGTGGACCAGCAGGTCGTGCAAGCTGTTGAACAGCGGGCGCAGCAGCAGGACCACCAGGGCCATCCAGGCCAGTTCATGGCCGTGCAGAGCGAAGAACTGCCCGCTGGGTGTGCTTTGTGCCAGGTCGACGACGCGACCCAGGAAGCTGAACAGCGCGACCTCGATCAGGGCAACGATCAGCCCGACCAGCAACAGGGCGCTGAAGATCGGCCAGACCTGGCGCAGGTAATGGACATAGAAGCGCAGCACACTGCGCGGGGGCATCTCGTCTGGCGCCTGGCGGAACGTGTCGATCAGGCGCTCGAAGCGTTGGAAGAGCATGGCGAGTCCATCCGAGGAAGAGCGGTTGGCCCGGGCGTCCTGCCCGGGCCAAGAGGATCAGAGCCGTTTGGCGGAGAGGATCACCACCGGTTGCATTGGGACGTTCTGGAACATGCCACGGTTTCCGGTGGGCACGTTGGCGATCTGGTCGACCACGTCCATGCCGCGCACCACTTTGCCGAACACGGCGTAACCGAAGTCGCGACTGCCATGGTCGAGGAAGGCGTTGTCGTTGTGGTTGATGAAGAACTGGCTGGTGGCGGAGTTCACTACCTGGGTGCGGGCCATGGCCAGGGTGCCGCGCAGGTTGCGCAGGCCATTGTCCGCCTCGTTCTTGATCGGGTCGCGGGTGTCCTTCTGGCTCATGTCGGTGTCGAAACCACCGCCCTGGATCATGAACCCAGGGATCACGCGGTGGAACACGGTGCCGTTGTAGAAGCCGGCGTCCACGTAGTCGAGGAAGTTCTTCACGCTGACCGGGGCCTTATCGGCCTCCAGTTCCACTTCGATTTCCCCAGCACTGGTGGTCAACAGCACATGGGGCTTGTCGGCGGCCATAACAGTGAGGGAGACGAGCAGGGCGCAGGCGCCCAGGACGAGTTTCTTCAGCATGGGTTTTGTTCCTTGTTGCGCTCCACTTCGGCCAGAAAGTCGAGCAGGGTGGTGTTGAAGCGGTCGGGTTGGTCCAGCGGCGTGGCGTGACGGGAGTTCTCGATGACCACCAGGCGAGCGTTGGGCATCTCCTTTACGTAGGCCTCTTTCTGCGAAACCGGGGTGTAGTCGCGGTCGGCGGTGATCACCAGGGTAGGACACTGGATGCGTCGCAGGCGATCCCGTACGCCCCAGCCGATGATGGCGTTCAAGGCCGAGAGGTAGGCGCGTTTGTCGTTCTGCGGCCAGCGTTCCTCGATCTTGCGGCGCAGGTCGGCCTGCTCGGGCAGTGGGAACAACAGGCTGCCCAGGGCCTTGGCAATGCGGTCGAGGCTGAGCAGGTGCGAGAAGATCCAGCGCTTGGCGATTTCCAGGTAGTCCTTCGGCGAGTGGGGCTTCACCTCGGGTCCGCTGTTGACGATGGTCAGGCTGCGCAGCAATTCGGGATGATCGACGCCGAGCTGGAAACCGATCATGCCGCCCATGCTGATGCCCACCAGATGGACGTCGATCAGCCCGAGGTGCTCGATCAGTGCCGTCACGTCATCGGAGAAAACAGCGATGCTGTAACGCTCGCGGGGCTTGTCGGAGCGGCCGTGGCCACGCACATCGAGGACGATCACCCGGTAGTGGGCGGCCAGGGCTGGGACCTGGTACTCCCAATCTCGGGTGCTCGAACCCAGCCCGTGGACCAGCACTACCGGCATGCCGTGGCCGTAATCCTCGTAGTGAAGCTGACAACCATCATTCTCGAAGTAGGACATGCATGACCTCCTGTCAGATGCTGGAAACCGGTGCCGCGAAGGCAACGTCGAGTGGCGCGGAGTCGAAGGTCTTGATCAGTTCGACCAGGATCTGCGAGGCCGGCCCAAGAGCCTTGTCCTTGTTGGCGTAGAGATAGAAGGAGGGATGGCGGCTGCCGCCTTGCTCCATGGGCAAGGGCCTGAGCTGGCCTTCCTGGAGTTCCCGTTCGATCAGGTGGCGTGGCAGCCAGGCGAAACCGAGGCCGCTGCTGACAAAGTTGGCGGCGGTTGACAGGCTGCCCACCGTCCAGCGTTGTTCGGCGCCCAGCCAGCCGACGTTGCGTGGCTGGGTGCGCCCGGTGTCGCGGATCACGACTTGCAGTTGGCTCTCCAGGTCCTGGAAGTTGATCTGGCGTTGCAGTCGGTGCAGGGGATGGTCGGGATGGGCGACCGCGATGAACTCCACCGAACCGAGGCCGGCACCCAGGTAGCCCTGGATGTCCAGGGTGGTGATTGCCAGGTCCGCGGAGCCCTCCAGCAGCACCTCCTCGACACCGGACAGCACTTCCTCACGCAGGCGCACTCGGCAACCGCGGCTCTGCGGCATGAAGGCGGACAGTGCCCGCACCAGGCGGGCGTTGGGGTAGGCCGCGTCGACGACCAGGCGTACTTCGGCCTCCCAGCCCTGCTCCATGTGGTGGGCGAGTTCTTCAAGTTGGCTGGCCTGCTTGACCAACTGCCGCGAACGACGCAACAGCACTTCGCCTGCTTCGGTCAGCACCGCCTTGCGCCCTTCGATGCGCAACAGGGGGACGCCCAGTTGTTCCTGCATGCGCGCGACCGTATAGCTGACCGAGGATTGCGAACGGTGCGTAGCCTCGGCAGCCTGGGCGAAGCCGCCATGGTCCACCACGGCCTGGAGGGTGCGCCACTGGTCCAGGGTAACGCGCGGGGCTTTCATGCTGTCCTGCTCCTCTAGCTACTTATGCCGGCAAATTGCGCGCGCCCATGGCGCTGATGTCGCTTGCGGCGCTCTGTTAAGCTCGCGTTCTCTGCACTGGAGATCGCCCATGAAAAAACTGTGCTGTGCCTTGTTCGCCCTGCTGCCAACCCTGGCCTTCGCCTACCCCATCGAGGTGGAGAAGCAGTACAACGGCGCGGAGATCGTCTACGACACCACCGACATCGACAACAACCTGGCCGCCATCAATATCCAGAACCTGGGCGGGACCACGGCCGAGTGCAAGGCAGTGTTCGTCAACGGCCCGGAGACTCCCAGGGTGCGCAAGGCGCTCATCGAGAGCGGCAAGAGCGCCTACCTGACCGCCAATTTCACTCGCGCGGTGATCAAGCTGCGGATCAAGCTGACTTGCAATCCGAGGTAGCCGGGACGCGGATTCGGGCACAGGAACCAGCCTAGTGCCCCTCCTGCTACAAATCAACTTTCTTGATATGTTGTAGCGGATATTTACGCTTTTTTATCGATTTGTGACGACATAATCTGCGCCCCATCGACGCAATCAACCCCGCGATGGAGGTAGCCCAAATGTCCCGTGTACTCGTCATCGAAAGCAGCGCCCGCCAGCAAGGTTCCGTTTCCCGCCAGCTCACCCAGGACTTCATCGCCAAGTGGCAAGCTGCTCACCCAGCCGATGAAATCACCGTTCGCGACCTCGCGGTGGACCAGGTACCGCACCTGGACGCCGACCTGCTGGGTGGCTGGATGAAACCCGCCGACCAGCAGAGCGAAAGCGAGAAGGCTGCCCTGCAGCGCTCCAACCTGCTGACCGAAGAGCTGCTGGCTGCCGACGTACTGGTGATGGCGGCCCCCATGTACAACTTCGCCATCCCCAGCACCCTGAAATCCTGGCTGGACCATGTGCTGCGTGCCGGCGTCACCTTCAAGTACACCGAAACCGGCCCGAAAGGCCTGCTCACCGGCAAGCGCGCGATCGTCCTGACCGCTCGCGGCGGCATCTACTCCGGTAGTCCGATGGACCACCAGGAACCCTACCTGCGCCAGGCCATGAGCTTCATCGGTATCCATGACGTGACCTTTATCCACGCCGAAGGCCTGAACTTGGGCGGTGAGTTCCAGGAAAAAGGCCTGGCTTCGGCCAGGGCTCAGTTGGCCCAGGTGGCTTGATCCGTTAGCTCCCCAACTCCGCCAGGTGCTCCACCGCTCCGTGGACGCCTGCTGACTGCCCGGCCTGATTCAGGTCGGGCTTTTTTATTTGAGGAATGGAGAGATTAAGGCCGGCGACCTGCTTTCGCGAATGAGCGGGTTCACACCAGCATGCCTGCCTGGCTTGGCGGTAAGTCATGGCACGCCGAGCCTATTCTCGCTGGGAGCGGTTTGGGGAGGAGGGGGCCTGTGCCCGGTTTGGATTCCCACGCCATGCCGTTTTCAACAATGCCGACGACGGGTCTGCCCGGTTGGTCAACTTTGCCCCTTGTTAAGCTTCCGCTCGCGGCAAGGAAGGCGTATGTTCGCCGGCTGCTTTGTGAGGCCCCAGATGAGTTCGCTTCATTCCCTTTCCTACGTGTCGAGGCGGTCATGAGACTGTCGGGCCGTGGTGTCGCGCTGTCGCTGACGGCGTCGGTCCTGTTTGCCCTGATGCCGGGTTACGTGGGTGAGCTCGCGCCCCTGGATGGCGTGCAGATTTTCGCCCAACGGGTGCTCTGGTCGATTCCGGCGGTGCTCTTTCTATTGATGCTGACCCGACAGTGGTCGACGTTCATCTCGGTACTTGGTCGGCTGCGGCGCGAACCCTTGTTGCTGGCAGCCCTGCCGTTGGCGGCGGCGCTGATTGGCCTGCAATGGGGGCTGTTCCTTTGGGCGCCGTTGCAGGGGCGAATGCTGGAAGTGTCACTTGGCTATTTCCTGCTGCCCCTGGCAATGGTGGTGGCTGGCCGGGTGTTCTACGCTGAGCATCTGCGACCACTGCAACTGCTGGCGGTGCTCTGTGCGCTGGCAGGTGTGCTCCATGAGCTCTGGCTGACCCGTGCCTTTTCCTGGCTTACCCTGGCTACCGCCCTGGGGTACCCGCCTTACTTCATGCTGCGTCGTTGGATGAGACTGGATGCGCTGTCCGGTTTCATCCTGGAGATGGCGGTGCTGGCGCCCCTGGCCATCTGGCTGATCGCGAGCTATTCGCCACCGGGGGCGTTCAGCCAGGCGCCGCAGCTTTGGTGGCTGATTCCTGGGCTGGGGCTGCTGGGCACTCTCGCTTTCGCCGCCATGATGGCGTCCAGCCGGCTATTGCCCCTGGGGCTTTTCGGGATTCTCAGCTATGTGGAACCGGTGCTGCTGTTCGCGGTGGCGGTAGCTTTCCTGGGCGAGCCTTTCAACCCTGCCCAGCTCTGGACCTACCTGCCAATCTGGCTGGCCGTGCTGCTGATCGGCTGGGACAGCGCCCACCTACTTCGCAAGCAGGCCCGGAAGGGCCTGTAGCACGTGGTCCCGCAGCAGCGGGGCCAGATTCTCCGGATGGGGTTCCCCGGGCTCCAGCCAGGCCAGTTCCTCCAACTCGGCTGCGGCCTCCACGGCGTGGGGCAGGCGGGCGACGAAGATTTCGGCATCCACCCAGGTATCCGCCTCGTTGGCGGCAGGCGCGCGAAAGCGGCCCAGGGGTTTCAGGGCCGATGCGTCCAGGCGCAGCTGGAGTTCTTCCCAGAGTTCACGTTGCAGGGCTTGGAGCGGGCTTTCGTCCGCCTCGCGTTTGCCGCCGGGCAGCATCAGTGCGTGGGTGCCACGCTTGCGTACCAGCAGTAAGCGGTCGTGCGGGTCCAGCAGGCAGGCAGCGGCGATATTCAGGGTGGTCATGGTAATTCGGCTTCGGGCAGGAGTTGGTAGTGCAGCTGCACCACGCCGGTGGGGAAGCTGCGCTGCTCGCGGAGCTGGAGTCGGCGTTCCAGGCCGGTGGCGAACATCGGGATACCGGCGCCCAGCAGGTGGGGGATGAAACTGACCACGAGTTCATCGAGCAGGCCGGCAGAGTAGCAGGTCCCCGCCAGCGATCCACCTCCCACCAGCCAGATGCGTTTGCAGCCGGCGGCAGTCATTTGCTCGATGGCCTGGGTCGGCGTGTCATGGCAGATCCGAACATCTGAAGCGGCTTGCGGCAGGTCGCCGCGGGTCAGTACGGTGCAGGGCTTGCCGGGATAGGGCCAGTCACCGCCGAAGGCCAGGACGGTCTCGTAGGTCACCCGTCCCATCAACAGACCGTCGATGCTGTCGTAGAAAGCCTGGTAGCCGTGGTCGTCGCCTGCTTCTTCAATGGGCTTCAGCCAGTCGACGCGACCATCGGGGCGGGCAATGTAGCCATCGAGGCTGGCGGCGACGTAGTAGATCAGGGCTGCGCGCATGGTCGGGCTCCGGGATCGGGTGGAGTGAGCGTATACCGGCGAGGTATTTCCGTCGCTGCGTCGCTCGGAATTCGGGCGTTTGCTCGCGACTCCGGGTAACCTATGCAGCTATTTACGCTTTCGATCGAGGTAGCCCTGTGTTTTCCCAATTCGCCCTGCACGAACGTCTGCTCAAGGCCGTTGCCGAACTCAAATTCGTCGAGCCGACCCCGGTGCAGGCGGCGGCCATTCCGCCGGCCCTGGAAGGGCGCGACCTGCGGGTGACCGCCCAGACCGGCAGCGGCAAGACCGCCGCCTTCGTCCTGCCGCTGCTCAACCGCCTGATCGGCGAGGCCAAGCCGCGCGAGCGCATCCGTTCGCTGATCCTGTTGCCGACCCGTGAGCTGGCGCAGCAGACCCTGAAGGAAGTGGAGCGCTTCTCCCAGTTCACCTTCATCAAGTCCGGCATCGTTACCGGCGGTGAGGACTTCAAGGTGCAAGCGGCGATGCTGCGCAAGTTGCCGGACGTCCTGGTGGGAACCCCGGGGCGCCTTATCGAGCACCTCAATGCCGGTACTCTCGACCTCAAGGAGGTGGAAGTGCTGGTGCTGGACGAAGCCGACCGCATGCTTGACATGGGTTTCGCCGAGGACATGCAACGCCTGACCAACGAGTGCGCCAGCCGCCAGCAAACCCTGCTGTTCTCCGCCACCACCGGTGGCGCCGCGTTGCGCGATGTGTCTGCCAGCGTGCTGCGCGACCCCCTGCACCTGCGCCTGAACAGCGTCGACCAGCTCAACGAAAGCACCCGCCAGCAGATCATCACGGCCGATCATCCTGAACATAAGGAACAGCTGGCGCGCTGGCTGCTGGCCAATGAGACCTACCAGAAGGCGATCATCTTCACCAACACCCGCGTCCAGGCCGATCGTCTCTATGGGCACCTGGTGGCGGGTGGCTACAAGGCGTTCGTACTCCACGGCGACAAGGACCAGAAGGACCGCAGGCTGGCCATCGAACGGGTGAAGCAGGGCGGCACCAAAGTGCTGGTGGCTACTGACATCGCCGCCCGTGGCCTGGATATCGAAGGCCTGGACCTGGTGATCAACTTCGACATGCCGCGCTCCGGCGACGAGTATGTGCACCGTGTCGGCCGGACCGGTCGTGCCGGTGGCGAGGGCCTGGCCATCTCGCTGATCTGCCACAACGACTGGAACCTGATGTCCAGCATCGAACGCTACCTCAAGCAGACGTTCGAGCGCCGGGTCATCAAGGAGCTGAAGGGCACTTACACCGGCCCGAAGAAGGTCAAGGCATCTGGCAAGGCCGCTGGCACCAAGAAGAAAAAGACCGACAAGAAAGGCGACAAGAAAGCCCCCGCCAAGTCTGCTGCGCCCAAGCGCAAGCCAAGCAAGCCGCGAGAGGAATCCCGCGTGGTGAGCGGTGACGGCCTGGCGCCGCTCAAGCGCAAGAAGCCGGCAGCGGAGTAACGCGTGCCAATCGAGCTCGCCTGGCCCGCCCAGGCGTTGCTGTTCATCTATCCGGCAATGAGCCTGGTCTGCTTCGTTGCCTATTGGCGCGACAAGCGCTTCGCCGTGGCCGGAGCACAACGTACTCCCGAGTCCCGCCTCCACCTGTACGAACTACTGGGCGGCTGGCCGGGCGGCCTGCTGGCACAGAGGCTGATCCGCCACAAGAACCGCAAGGTCGCCTACCAGGTGAAATTCTGGCTGATAGTGGCCATGCACCTGGGCTTGCTGGGGTTCTGGGTATTGCATTGAGGCGAGCGCGGCTGACCTGCGGCCCGCTTGGCGAATGAATTGGCTGTGTCTGCATTACGTGTTGCAAGCACCTGCATCGCCCGTAGGAGCTGGCTTGCCAGCGAATCGCGGCGTTTCGCTGGCAAGCCAGCTCCTACAAGGCTCTTGGCCCGATGGTCAATCTCTCGCAATAGCTAACGCAGACAGAGCGAATAAATTCGCCCCTTCTGGAAAGCGTCGAAGTTCGGATAGGCCACGCGCTGCGCCCTCTCCCGCTTGCGGGAGAGGGCTGGGGTGAGGGCGCTTATGGCACCAGGACGATCTTCCCCTCGCGCTCGCCACTGGCTGCGGCGGCGACGGCTTCCTTGATCTGGCTGATGTCATAGGTGGCGGCGATGCGTGCCTTGAGCTTGCCGCTGGCGATCAGCTGGATCAGCTCACCGAACAGCTGCATCTGCTGCTGCGGGGTGGCCTGGCGGAACCAGCGGGCCAACCAGAAACCCTTCAGGGTCACGTCGCGGAACACGAAGGAACCGGGGTTGACCTGGCAGGGCTCGCCGCTCATGCGGCCGTAGTTCACCAGCACACCTCCTTCTGCGAGGCTGGCTGCCAGGTGGTCGGTGGAGGCGCCGCCCACGGCGTCGATGCCCAGCTTCACCGGCGAGCCACCGGTGACCTCGCGCACACGCTTGGGCAGGTCTGGGCCGTCTACCAGCACCACGTCACCGCCTTCGGCCTGTACGCTGGCCACTGCCGAGTCGCGGCGCACCACGTTGATGGTCTTCAGTCCGCGAATCTTCGCCAGCTGTATGAGGTAGCTGCCGACCCCCGAGTTGGCGGCGTTCTGAATCACCCAATCACCTGCTTGCAGCTCGACGAAGTCGCGCAGCATCAGGTAGGCGGTGGGCGGGTTGACGGTGAGCATCGCCAGTTGCTTCGGGTCGGCGCTGGGCAGCGGGATCAGCTGCTTGGCGTCAGCGATCAGGTGGGTGCGCCAGGTGCCGCAGCCCACCGGCAGCAGCACGGTCTGGCCGGGCTTGAGGTTGGTCACATCGGCGGCCACTTCCACGACTTCTCCCACGCCTTCGTTACCGCCAATGGCGGGCAGCGGCGGCAGCATGCCGTACTCGCCGGTGAGCGTGAGTACATCTGAAGGATTGATCGGCGCCGCCAGCACTTTCACCAGCGCTTGGCCAGCACCCACCGGCGGTAGCTCGAACTCCACGGCTTCGATCACGTCCTGGGGCACTGGGCCACGGGTCTGGTATTCGGCTTTGAGCATGACGCTTCTCCTGGCGGCTCTGAGGGGCCTTGAGTCTAGCCGCTGGCGGGCGAGAGGCGCTGAATCCCCCGGCATTTGCATCAGTGATGCGGTGGCGCGATGAGGACGGCGGAGGTCGCTCTGGAACTGGAGTCGGGCGGGGCCTTTGCTAGGTTCGGCGGCGAAGCTGGAGTAGGGCTTCCGTACGCTCACGCAACCCATCAAAGGGATAAGAAGATGAAGATCGCCAAGACATTGATGTCCGCCGTGCTGTGCCTCGGACTGGCCGGCGCCGCCCAGGCCGCCACCGAGCTGAAGCACTGGCCGGAGCCCGCCGCCAAGCAGTTGGATGCGCTAATCGCCAAGCACGCCAATCAGGGCAACTTCGCTGTGTTCGACATGGATAACACCAGTTACCGCTACGACCTGGAGGAGTCCCTGCTGCCGTTCCTGGAGATGAAGGGCGTACTCACCCGCGAAAAGCTGGACCCTTCGCTCAAGCTGATTCCTTTCAAGGACGTGAAAGGCCACAAGGAAAGCCTGAACAGCTACTACTACCGCCTTTGCGAAGCGGACGACCTGATTTGCTACCCCTGGGTCGCCCAGGTGTTTTCCGGTTTTACCCTGCGTGAGCTGAAGGGCTACGTCGACGAGCTGATGGCCTATGGCAAGCCAATCCCCACCACCTATTACGACGGGGACGAGGTGAAGACCATCGAGATCAACCCACCGAAGATCTTCACCGGCCAGAAGGAGCTGATGAACAAGCTCAGCGAGAACGGTATCGAGGTGTACATCATTACCGCCGCCCTGGAAGAGTTGGTGCGCATGGTCGCGTCCGACCCGCGGTACGGCTACAACGTGAAACCTGAGAACGTCATCGGCGTTACCACGTTGTTGAAGGACCGCAAGACGGGGGCCGTGACCACCAGCCGCAAGCAGATCACCGATGGCAAGTACGACGAGAAGGCTAACCTCGACCTGGAGCTGACCCCGTACCTCTGGACTCCGGCCACCTGGATGTCCGGTAAGTACGCGGCAATCCTGACCTACATCGACGAGTGGAAGAAGCCGATCCTGGCCGCCGGCGACACGCCCATCAGTGACGGCTACATGATGTTCCACGGCACCGACGTCGCTAAGGGCGGTATCAACCTGTGGGTCAACCGCAAGGCCAAGTACATGGACCAGATCACTGCCATGCAGAAGCGCAATGCCGAAGCCCAGGCCAGGCAGGGGCTGCCGGTGACGGCCGACAAGAACTGGGTAGTGGTCATCCCCGAAGATATTCAGTGAGATCCTGAACCGGCTTTACAGCAGCGGCCGCCCTTGGGCGGCCGCTTCGCTTGCGCGCTTTGCACTGAAGTCGTTCCTGTCGGCTTGATCGGTGAGTCTGGCTGTCCTGGCTGGACAGTGAAGCTGCCCGCCGTGGCTGGTACCCTGCCGGGCCTTGCTCGAACCCCTGTCATGGAGTGATCGATGAAGCACCTGGCGCTCGCCCTCAGCCTGAGCCTTGCCGGCCTGCCATCCGCAGCGCTGGCCTGGTCCAACCATGCCCTGGGGACCACCCTGGCGCTGGCCGGCCTGCCGCAGATCAAGGACGCGCCGCCGGTGCAGGTGGAAAGCCTGGAGTCCTTCCTGGAAGAGGAGGGTGTGGCTCTGGAGCAGTTGCTGGACGAGCAAGAAGAATTCTTCCGCGACAACCTGTCGGGTTACCCAGCCCGGCCCGACGACCTGCGCTGGATCCCTCTCCACGGTGGTGACCGTCGCAAGGCGTTCCTGATGGCGCTGCGAGTGAATCCGGAGATCAAGCTGGCCTACTTCGTCCAGGCCCTGCCAGGCATGGATTGGAGCGGGCGGGCGCCGCTGGATGCATCCGACGTGCTGGTCTTCCGCAAGCTCAGCCTGTGGCGCGAATGGCGCTTCTACCAGGTGCATCCCGGCGAGATGCTGCCGGCCCTGGCAGTGGTGGCCAGCGCCGCCGATGAGCCGGATTACGGTCACGACATCAACCTGTTCAGCGACAATCCGGGTGAAGTGGGTGCCCGCTACAACTTCGGCAAGCAGCCTTTCGGTGATGCCCGCTTCGAATACTCGTCCCAGGCGCCGTTCCATATCGGCTACTACCACGAGGACGAGATCATTTACCACGCCGCACCCTACCTGGCGCGAACCTATCCCGAGGTGCGGGTCTACCAGTATCTGGGCCTGGCGCGCTTCGCTTTCGAGAGTGGCCACCCTTACTGGGGCTATCGCTTCCTCGGCTGGGGCCTGCATTACATCCAGGACCTGACCCAGCCCTACCACGCCAAGGCCCTGCCGGGGCACGGCACGCCGCGGCTGATCTGGGTCGCGCTGAAGGCCGCCGTGAGTCTGGACAGCGACAAGCTGGCGGCTATCGAACAGGTGGCTAACCGGCACACCGAGGTGGAGCAGTACCAGGCCGACTGGCTGCGCAAGCTGCTGCGGGAAGGCAGCAACGACAGCCCGCTGTTGCGCGCCTACGCCGACAACCGCACGGACGGTGACTATCCACCCTTTGATGGCGAGTCCCTGCGAAGGGTGGTGTCACAGGAGTCCTACGATGCCGCGGACGACTTCGACGCTCGCATCGGCCACTGGCTGGCTGGGGGGCAGGCGCAAAGTGGCTTCAGCCAGGGCAACCAGCTCGCACCGTTGCCCGAGGACGTCCAGCTCAACCAGGCGCTGGTGCGGCTGATCCGCCATTTTGGCGCTCACAGCCGCAACGCCACGCGGGCCACTTTGCCCTGAACCTCTCAGAGACGGATCACATGACCTTCGTCTGCGGCCACCCGGCCGTGGAAAAGGTCGGCGATCAGGGCCTGCGCCGCTTCGTAACCCTGGCCTTCCACCACGCTTGGCCAGGGGCGGGGCGGTCGGCTGACCTGCTGGTAGAAATCCAGCAGCCCTTCGCCAATGTGCCGGCTGACCTGTTCCGGGCCCCACTACACCGGAATGTGGCCCCAGCCTTCCTCTCCGGTGGGGAAGAATTGCCAGTACTGCATGGAGTCGCCGAAGACGGCGTAGGTGATGTTGTTGGTGGTCAGGGAGAAGAGGTCCAGGCGCAGGACAATCTTGCCCTCGGCGGCTTCAAGGCTCGTTTCCTGGCACACCAGACGGGTCTGATGGAGGGCGTCCTTACGGGTGAAAAGACGTGATACTGTGCTGCGGTTTGGCATTTCCGGCTCCGGCTGTGGAAGAGGTCGGAACAGGCTAACAAGGGCTCCCGCACCGCGGGTTCGGAAACCGGCAGAGGTCCCCATGCAACCTGCAAAGCCCCGCAACAAACCGCTCAAGCGCCCCACCCAGGCACGTGCCCGTTTCACGGTGGAAGCCATCTTCGACGCCTTTGTTCGGATTCTCCGCCAGCGCGGCTGGAGTGGCGTGACCACCCGTGCAGTGGCCCTGGAAACGGGCGTCGCGGTGGGTACCCTCTATGACTACTTTCCCAGCAAGGAAGCCTTGCTCTCCGGCTACATTCGCCATCAGGTCGAGCTCTTGATGCAGCGTCTGGAGCGCGAGGTGGTTCTGGCCACCGGACTCGACTGGCAAACCCGAGTACGACGTCTGGTGCGATTGTCCTGCGGGCAGCTGGATGAACAGGCGCGGCCTTTCTTCGATGCCGAACTCCTGGAACTGGAGCGTGCCATCGCCGAGCCCTGGCACCACCAGCGGGTGTATCAGGAACTGGCCGGCAAGTGGCGCGAGGCGGTGGCCGCGTGCGCCGACCTGCCGCGCCAGCCGCGTCCGGAGAGCATCGATGCGCTTTTTATCGCCGTCTGGGGCGGACGCCGCTACGGACTGACCGCCCAGTTATCCGGACAACAGGTCGAGGCCTGGTTGCTGGAGATGGAGGAACTATGCTGCGCACGCATCCTCATGGAGCTTGCACGCGCAGCGGACGCCCTGAAGTCACCGCCCTCCTTGAACCTTAAGGGTTAGACCCCCGCTCAATCGCCGGTCCGCAGGAGCGATGGGGCGGCGTGGCCGCCCATCGCGATCGATTTCGTTCCTGGGAATCAGCAGGGCTCAGTGATACTGCTGCAGCTTCAACTCGGTGTTTTCCGGCAGCACAGCACGCTCTTCACCCGGATTCTCCAGGTCGCCCTCCACGGCGTCCTGTTGGCGGGCCAGCAGGCCAAAGAGGGTGGTGATGGGGTGCAGTGGGCGCTTCTGCGCCACCTGACCGCTGTCGGCGGCCACGGCAGGGGGCGGTAGCGGTTCAGTGGTGACTCGGAAATCGCTGATTTCGATCACACCACGGCCTTCGGCGAGCAGGTGGAAGGAGAAAGCCTTGCGCGCTTCGGGGTTGTCAAAGGCGAAGTTGACCTTCAGCGGCTTGCCTTGTTTCAGCAGTGGCATCTCCGGAATCGGCAGGGCCACGTCGCGCTCGAACTCCTTGGCCTTCAGCCGCAGCTGGGCACCTTGCTTGTCCATGCGCAGCACCTTGATGGTCATCTGCACACTGGTGCGGCTGTGCTTCGGCAGTTCCATGTACTGTGCGCCGATCAGATTGTCAGCCCAGTCATCCTTGGCTTTTTCCTTCAGGCGGATGCGTTCACGCGTGGCGAACTGGTACTCCTGACCCAGGGTGCCGCCCTGCAGTGACTGGTCCAGGAGCATGGCGCGCTGGGCAACCAGTCGGGCCTTCTTGCCGCTGTCGCTGCCCAGGTAGCGCGCTTCGTCGGCAATGAAACCTTCGCTTTGGTAACGCCGGCAGACCTGGCGGAAGTCGCATTCGGTGAACGTGTCCTTGCCGTCGTGGTAGCGCAGCTTGCCGTTGGTATAGGACATCATCTCGCGGCCGCTGGCGTAGTCGCGGAACAGCGAGCGGCCAGACAGGTTCTGCGGTACCCGGTAGCCGAAGTAGTCGAGGATCGAGGTGGTCAGGTCGACGTGGCCATAGACGCCGCTCTTGATGGGTGGCAGCGAGGCCTGCTCGGGGGCCAGCACCAGGTTGAAGCCCCAGGCTGAGGCGAGGCGGACATTCTCGATGCCGTGGGATTCATCAGAAGTGACGATCACCAGGGTGTTTTTCAGTACGCCCTGTTTTTCAAGGCCGATGAGGAAGGTATCTACTGCGTCATCCAGGTAGGCGATGGCAGCCTTCTTGGCGTCCGGATAGCGCATCAGGTACTCGGTCGGAGCGGAGTAGGGCTGGTGGGTGCCGACTGTGAGCAAGGTGAGCATCCAGGGCTTCTTCTGCTGGCGCAGCTGCTTCACGTAGGTCTGCGCACCTTCGAAGAAGGCCTTGTCGTCCATGCCCCAGGGAAATTCCAGGTAGGCCTTGTTGGGGAACCAGTCACGCCCGCGGGTCTTGTCGAATCCCATCTGCGGCATGATTTTGTCTTTCGCCATGAAGCGCAGTCCGGCGCCCTGAAGGAAATGGGTGCTGAAGCCTTGCTGATGCATCTGCGAGGGCAGGCAGGCCTTGGAGCGGGCCGGGTTGTGCAGCAGTTCCAGTCCCTTGGGCGTGCCCGAGTCCAGCTTGCTGTAGTCGCCGCAGAGCATGGCGTACAGGCCACGGATGGTCTGGTGGCTGTGCAGCACGTAATCGGGCGTGGTCATGGCGCGTTCGGCCCAGGCACTGAGCTTGGGCATCAGCGAGTCCTGGTAGCTGCTGTTGATTGCCGCCCGGTTGGCGGCGATGTAGGCGCCGGGGATGCCTTCCAGGGCAATCACCAGCACATTGCGTGCGCGGCCGGGGCCTTGGAGCAGGGGCATGCCGTCGAGGTCCAGGCGTGCCAGGCCGGCGATGTCCGGTGGCGTATCGGGCTGGTCGCCATCGAGCCAGTCTTCGACCGCCAGTTGGCCGCTGTTCACGGCGCTGGCCATCAGCTTGTGGGGCAGGTTGAACTGTTGCCATTGGTCGGCGTCGCTGGGCTGCACGGACTGCAGGGTGACGTGCCCCATCAACAGGGCGGCCGGCGCGGCGAACCATTTCCAGTTCAGCGGGCGATGCCGGCGGCGCCACCACAGCAGGCAGGCCAGCACGCTGGCGCCAAGGGTGATGCCCAGGTAGGGGTGGGCAATGCCGCCGCCCTGGGTGGAGTGACTGACGAACTGCGGGTCGAGCAGGTACTTGAGATCACCCGGTTCCGGCATCCGGCCAACTGCGCCGACCAGTTCGGCATTGCCCAGGATCATCACGCACCAGAGCAGCATCAGTGGCAGCGCCAGCCAGAGCGAACGGCCATAGAGCAATGCGAGCAGGAAACTGCCAAAAGCGAGGTCGGACAGGTAGCCGAAGGGATTTGACCAACCCAGCCAGTAGCGGCTGGCGAGGGGAATCACCAGGAAGAGCACGCCAAGCGTTGCGAGCGATAGGGACTGCGACAGCCATTGGCTGAATGGGCGCACAGGAACTCCTGAGATGTGACAGTGAGAATCCGTCGAGTGATGCCGGAATACATGGAGGTCGCACTTGCGACGACACGATTCTGAAACATCGTTGTGCTAGCGGCCAGTAGACAGTTTTGCAGAATGAAAATTCAGGCGCCTTTTTGTGCCTCAATCGCCGATGAAAGGTGCGTTTGCCTGGCTTCACGGAGCGCCGCCGCAATCTACGGATGCTCGTGGTTCGCCAACCGGCCAGCAGGTAGAATGCCGCCTCGACATACAGAGGTAGCGAAGATGGCACTTATCGGGCGGTTCAATTCACTTCAGGTGGTCAAGCACACCGACTTCGGCCTGTACCTGGACGGCGGTCCGGATGGTGAGATCCTGCTGCCCAATCGATATGTGCCAAAGGATGAGCCCAGCGAAGTCGGGGACTGGCTGAACGTCTTCCTTTATCTGGACAGCGAAGACCGTCCGCTGGCTACCACCCTCAAACCCAAGGTGCAGGTCGGCGGCTTTGCCAGCCTCAAAGTGGTGGAAATCAACCGCGTTGGCCTGTTCCTCGACTGGGGCCTGCCCAAGGACCTGTTGCTGCCGCACTCGGAAGAGAAGCGCCCGCTGCAGGTAGGCGACTACTGCGTGGTGCATGTCTACCTCGACAAGCGCACCCGGCGCATCACCGCCACCGCTCGCCTGGACCGCTACCTGGACACCACTCCACCGCGATACAAGACGGGCCAGGAGGTGGACCTGCTGGTGGTGGAGAAGACCGACCTGGGCTTCAAGGCCATCATCAACGGCCAGCACTGGGGCCTGATTCACAAGAACGAAGTCTTCAAGTTCCTGCGTAATGGCATGCGCGAGAAGGGCTACATCAAGGAAATTCGTCCCGACGGCAAGATCAGCCTGAGCCTGCAACCGCAGGGCGCAGAGGCAGTGAGTGGCGTGGGGGAGCAGATCCTTGCCGCGCTGCGTGCGGAAGGCGGCGTACTCAACCTGTCCGACAAGAGTCCGCCGGAGGTCATCAGCCAGCGTTTCGGGGTCAGCAAGGGCAACTTCAAGAAGGCCATTGGCGGCCTTTTCAAGCAGGGACTTATCCGCATCGAAGACGACCGCATCGAGCTCGTCTGAGCCGCCACTGAAATCCCCTCAGGCCACGTCCCGCGCGGCCTTGAATACAAAGCCCCCGATTCTGGAGTTGCTCCAGACGGGGGCTTTGCATTGTGTTGGCCTTGCAAATTGCACGCTGGCGAATGGCCGAATCGTGCGCAATGCATGGAAAAACTTGTTCAAAAAAAATGTAACAGACTGATTTATTTGGGATTTCAGTTGTCTTAGGTCCGGCATGCACGCTGCAAGTGGGGTGCAGGAGCAATCATTTTTCTAGGAGAGAAGACATGGATCTGGATTTCGACAAGCTGATCAGCGCCTTTCCGGAATACGAACTCAGTACCAAACCTCGGCCCGATGGTGGTTTCGTCTTGACGCTGGAACGCGAGGGAAAATTCTTTCAGCGCGTGGTGGCGGCGACGGTACAGCTGGATTGGCTGGTCAGTACGCTCAAGCGCGACCTGGCGCTGGAGCAGGGTGAAGTGCCGCCGGTGGAGTCGCTGAAGGTGTTGCATCGGAAGCCTTTGCCGCGCTATCTGCGCGCCTGAGGCGGGTTGGCCGCGACTGGGACGTCGCGGCCGGAGACTTGAACGATCAGGTTTCGATTCCGGAAGGTGGCAGCATGGCGTCCCCTTCCTTTTCCCCTTCCTTGTTCGATGGCGTACGCGGTGGCTCATCGCGCGCCTCGTCTTTCTGCTGTTGTTCTCCCAGCAGTTCCTTGGCCGAAGCCTGGGCTTCGTCCACTTTCTTGTTCAGCTCGTTGACCGCTTCGCCGATGGCTTCCCGGGCGATCTCCTGGGCGGCTGACTCGGCTTTCTCCGCCAGCTTGTTGGCCGACTCCTCGGCCAGGTCGCAGCCCGCGAGGCTGGCCAACAGGCCGGCACTAAGCAGCAGGGCGGTGAGGCGGGGGACAGGTTTCATGCAGTGATTCTCCAGTTGCGACACGCGGCGGCCATCATTGCTTACAGCAGGCGCCGAGGAAACACGCCCGCGCGGCGATTCTGTGTGCGGACGTTTCTGACGTTGCGCTCATAAGAAAGCCCCGGGGCCCACAGCGGCGACTGTAAGGAACCCGGGGCCTGGGGTCGGCATCCGCCGGCCTCGAATAGACTGACCGGCGGATTGCAGAGGGGTTCCGCGAGACTACGCAGTTTGAGTTGTTTCACTAGGCTTAGCGAGGCAACCCACACTGGAGGCAGAGTCGAAATGGGCAAAGTCCTGGCGCGGGTCAAACTGTGCTCGCTGCTCCTGGTACCAGCGCTGGGCATGGCGCAGGACGTGAGCTTCGACGATATCCGGCCGATCCTTCAGGCACGCTGCGTGATGTGCCACGCCGGCGAAGCGGCACCGCTTGGCTTGCGCTTGACCAGTCTCGATGAACTGCTCAAAGGCAGTATCCGCCGCCAGGTGGTAGCGCGCGGCGACCCGTCGGACAGCGAGTTGATCCGGCGCCTCAAAGGGCAGAGTCAGCCGCGTATGCCCATGACCGGGCCGCCCTTTCTCAGTGACGCCGAGATCGCGCTGTTCGAGCGCTGGATCGCGGGTGGCCTGCAGGCCGGTAGCCAGCCTGCCGACGCCACCCTCTCGGCGTTGCCGCTGCAACGCCCGCCAGCGGGACAGCCGGTGACCTATGAACATGTCGCGGCGATCTTTGCCAGTCGCTGCGTGAAGTGCCATTCCCCTTACGGTCTGATGGGCTCGGCTCCAGAGGGCCTGTTGCTGAACGCGTATTCCGCCATCCTCGACCGCGACGAACGTGTGCGGGTGGTACCGGGTGCCGCGGGTGCCAGTGAACTGGTGCGCCGCATCCGTGGCCAGTCGCGGCCGCAGATGCCTTACGACGGTCCACCCTTTCTCAGCGACGAGGAAATCCAGCTGATCGTGGACTGGATCGATCAGGGAGCTCGCGACGCCAACGGTCAGCCGTCGCCCAGCCCGGTTGGCGCGCGGGTGCGGTTGCAGGGGGTGTTGGGAGAGGGCTGGACCCTTGACTCGTTGCAGCTGGTGGTCGGTCCCGGCACGCGCATCGACAAGTCGCCCGATGTGGGGGACTACGTGGAAGTGCGTGGGCGCTGGGGGGCGGACGGCAGGGTGCTGGTGGAACGAATCCGCCGGCGTTGATCGGGGGGGAGCCGCTTTCCCATTGTTAAGCGTTACGGCAACCGCTCTTCCTGCGACGGCCTTAGGGCTGAGGAGCTGGTCGTACCATCCAGGCGACAGACCTGTGCCGTCGCCGTCAATGGCAGCAGGCGCAATCCCGGGAATAGCGCTCTCAACGTGCTTCCCTCACTTAGCGGGAGAAGCGCGAGGCTAGAAGAGCCCGATCAGGCCTCGGAAGGGGCGAGCACCTTGCGTTGCTGGCGGCCACGCAGCAGCTCGGCGCCGCTGACCAGGACGATGCCTCCCAGCACCAGGGTGGCGCCGATGGCGAAGGACGTGTCGATTGTCTCCCCCAGCACCAGCACACCGAAGGTGACACCGAACAACGGGGTCATGAAGGACAGCACCGACAGGCGCGTAGCCAGGTAGCGACGCAGCAGCCAGAACCAGGCGAGGTAGCTCACCAGGGCGATCACCACCACCTGGAAGGCGAGGCTGATCACGGCCTTTTGAGTCAGCTGCATGTCGGTCTTGCCGGTGCTGAAGGCCACCACCGTCAGCAGCAGGACTGCGCCGAACAACTGGTAGAACAGGGTCTTCACCGGGTTGGCCTCGGAGAGCGATGAGCCGCGGATCACCAGCGTAGTGGCACCCCAGGCCAGGGCGCCGCACAGGGCATAGGCGTCGCCCAGCAGCACATTGCCGGGCGCGCCGGCGGGTTGGCCGAGGAAGGCGGTGGCGATACCACCGAACGCCACCAGCACCCCCAGCCACTGGACGGGCGAGAGACGTTCCTCGGGCAACATAAGGTGCAGTCCGAGGGCGGCGAACATGGGCGCGGTGTAGAGGAACACCGACAGGTGCGAGGCGCTGGTGTGGTTCAGCCCTTCACCGATGAACAAGAATTCCAGGGCGAACAACGTGCCAACGGCGATGCCCGGCAGCAGGGTGCCATCGGTGAAAGCGCCACGACCCTCTTTCCACAGCACCAGGGCGCCCAGCACCAGGGCCGCACCGCCGGAGCGGATGGCCAGCTGCAGGATGGACGGCACGTCATCCAGGGTCAGCTTGATCGCCACCTGCTGGAAACCCCAGCAGATGCAGAGGACGAACATCAGTCCACAGGCGAACCAGTCCAGGGGAAGGCGGGAGGGTTTCATCGTTCGACTCGCAAGGCAGAGGGGCGCGGCAGAGGCCGCCAATGGGTGGCAGGATCGGTCCTCGACCGCCTTGCATTCAAACGATGATTTGTCATCATGCTTTGACTTGAACTCAAAGCGAACCTGCCATGCGTCTCCCGTCACTCATCGCCCTGCGCACCTTCGAGGTCGCCGCCCGCAGCCGTAACTTCACCGAAGCCGCCCAGGAACTATCCGTGACCCCGGGAGCCGTGAGCCGACAGATCCGCCTGCTGGAAGGCGAGCTGGGCGTGAGTCTGTTCGACCGCACGCGCAACACCGTCACGCTCAATGACAATGGTCGTCGCCTGGCGGCCACCGTCACCCAGGCCTTCGAGTTGCTCACCCGTGGCGCCGACGAACTGCGTGGCCAGGACGAAGGCCCCATCCACATCACCTGCGCACCTTCCATTGCCAGCCACTGGCTGATGCGTCGGCTCAATCAGTTCGCCGCAATCAACCCGGACATCACCCTCAGCCTGGAAGCCACCGAGCAACTGGTGGACCTGGAGCGCGGCGAGGCGACACTGGCCATTCGCTTCACCGCCACCGATGCGCCCATGCCGGCCAGCGAGCTGCTGTTTCTCGAGGAGTTCTTCCCGGTGTGCAGCCCGAGTTATCTGGAGCAGTTCGGCGCGGTACGCGAACCACGGGACATGCTGGGTGCGCGACTGATCCACACCCACTGGAAGAACACCGCCAACCTCCACCTGCCGAGCTGGGAGGACTGGTTCGCCACCTACGTGGGCGAGCCGGGACCGACGAAAGGCGGGATGCGTTTCGGCCTGATCGGCCACGCCATCCAGGGCGCTGTGAGCGGCCAGGGCTTCGCCCTGGGATCAACCGCACTGGCCTGTGACGACATCGACAACGGTCGGCTGGTGCTGCCTTTCGGCGAACGCTGCCGCCTGTCGACGCCCTGGGCCTATCGTCTTGCGTGGAGCCGCAGGTCGCCTCCGGCGGAGAAGGTGCGCCGTCTCATCGACTGGCTGATGGCCGAAGCCCGCGCCAGCACTGTGCCGGGGCAGGGCAGTGTGGGGAGGAGTTGAAGCGGCGGATGACGCCAGGCGTTGCATCCGCCGCCGCCAGGCGGGGTTACATCATCTTGCGCCACTGATGCAGCCGGTGTTGCAGGCCCTCGGCCCAATCCGGTGTGGCCTGGCCGGTGCCTGCGGTCCGGAGCATCGGGTGATGACTGACGACGCGGGCGAGGATGGGCTCCTGCGTCGGCTTCACGTCGACGAAGAACACATGCTTGCCTTCGTCCAGCGTGGGCTTGAAGCGTTTCACCACGGCGTTCGGCGTCTGTATGCCGAACAGGCTGCCTTCCCAGACGCTGAAACCGAACAATGCGATGGCCAGGAAGATGAAGGGAATCCAGCCCGCTGCCGTGCCGGTCCAGCCGCTGAGCCAGGCTACCAGCATCACAAGGGCTGCCAGGGCCAGGCCGATGCCGACACCGATCAGCCCGGAATGCACCATGTCGCGCTTCATCACGGAGGAAACATCATGAAGATGGTAATGCTCGACGTCGGCGTCGCGTTCGCTGAGCACATGGATCTGCTCGTGGTCGATGCCCAGGGCCTCGAGCTCGTCTTCGACCCTTTCCAGGTCTTTCAGGTTGTCGCTGATGTAGTAGTGCCGCTGCATGGGACACCTCCCATCTGGCTGGCGCCGGGCCCCCTCCGGCTATTACCCCCAGTTCCGGCCGCTGTCGGCCTGCGTGGGAGTTTAGTCCGGTGAGTCTTTCAGCACGTGGCATCCGCCCATTGGCAGGACGGAGCGATGGCGCCGGGCGGCAGGTCTTGCACCTGTCCGCCCAGGGGCGCCAGGAGGGTCTTACTTGTTACCGATGCGGATATGGCGGCTCGGTGCCACCTGGGCGCTCACGCCTTTGGCGATTTCCTGGATCTCGCCACCCTTGTTCAGGAAGGCAGCAATCTGAGCTTCCAGGGCTTCGCTGCTAGTGGTGGCTGCCGGCGGCTTGGGGGTGCTGCTGTGGGAGGTCTTGATGCGCATTTCACTTTCTCTGTACGTAGTGGCCCGGAAGAGGCCATCTGAAACCACTGAAAAAAAAACCGGCCCGAAGGCCGGTTCTTTTTCGGCTCGTGCTTACAGCACTTGCACTTCGTCGGCTTGCATGCCTTTTTGGCCCTGCACAGCTACGAAGGAGACCTTCTGGCCTTCCTTCAGGCTTTTGAAGCCGGCGCTTTGGATAGAACGGTAGTGAACGAACAGATCGGGACCGTTATCGGTGGTAATGAAGCCGTAGCCCTTTTCATCGTTGAACCACTTGACGGTGCCGGTTTGGCGCTCGGACATTGGAATGTCTCCTAGAAACTGAGTTATTGCTGGGCTGGATCGTTCCAGCCTGTCACTGAGTGCAGAGAGTCGGCAACCGATGAAGAGGGGACCGCTAAAGTACAGACCGTTTCCCGGTGACACATGCATCACAGCGCTCGACACAATACCTGTGCTTTCGAGGAATGCCTAACCTTTTATTCGCCGGCCGTCCGATCAGGTCGCCGAAGGTCAAGCGCGAGCCACGGCACGGTGGCTCGCCGACGAACGGATTCGCACTGGCACAGGACGCACTTCGTCACTTCACGCCTGGAAATACCGCATAGGGCATCTGCGGCGTCTTGTCCGGTGGCAGGTAGGCTGGTGCCATTTCACCCGCTGCGCCGAGGTGGCGGACATAGCGATAGATGGCGATGAGGTCGTCATCTTCCATCTTGCGCAGGTTGAACCAGGGCATCGGCGGCCGCCATTCCCGGCGGGCGTGCTCCAGCCATTGCGGCTCTGTCAGGTTGTGCGCCACCAGTCGCAGGTTCGAGGCATAGGTGGTACCCCAGGGGCCTCGCCAGCCCAACGGGCTGCCCGTCAACCAGCGATCCTCCGGCACCTGGCCGGCCGACTCCATCCATCCTGCCGTATGGCAGTCGTTGCAGCCGGAAATCTGAATCAGATAACGCCCGCGCGCCACATCGTCGCTCTCGGCCAGGGCGGGAGTGGCCAGCAGCAAAAGCAGGGCGGGGAGGAGGGTGAAACAACGCGCATCCAATGCGCCTGGAGCGTCCTGTGGGGTGACGGATTTCGGGGTCATGGTGGCATCCACAGGGAAGATGGAGACCTGGAAAAACATAGCCCATAAGACGGCCGGTCGAGCCGTGGGCCAGCGGATTGATGCGCGTCAACGCGTCGGCTACCTCGGCTGGACCGCCCCCAGGAGCAGGGCCCGGTGGCTGGCGATGACGAGCACGATGGCCGCTATCGCTGCACCTACGTCGAATGACGCATTCGTCTAGCTATCACGCAGTACTTTCAGGTCGGAGTCCGCGGCGCTGAATCCGCGCTCGAGCTTGATGCGCAGCCCGAGGTCGGTACGCGAGTCGGCGAACTTGAGTGCGTCGGTCAGGGTGATGCGACCCGCCTCGAACAGGGCGAAGAGGTGCTGGTCGAACGTCTGCATGCCTTGTTCCAGGGCTCGCTCAGTAGCCGACTTCAGATCGTCCAGTTGATCCCGCAGGATCAGGTCCTTGATGTAAGGCGTACCCAGCATCAACTCCACGGCGGCTACGCGCTTCTGGGCAAGGCCCGGAACCAGGCGCTGGCCGATCATCGCCAGCAGGTTCTGCGACAGGTCGGCCAGCACTTGTCGCCGTGCCTCGTCGGGGAAGAAGCGGGAGATGCGTTCAATCGCATGACTGCTGCTCGTGCCGTGGAGGGTGGCCAGGCAGAGATGCCCGGTCTCGGCGTAATGCAGGGCATGCTGCATGGTTTCCAGGTCGCGTATTTCCCCGAGCATGATCACATCGGGCGCTTCTCGCAGCACATTGCGCAAGGCGTCGGAAAAGCTGTGAGTGTCCAGGCCGACTTCCCGCTGGTCGATGATCGAGCGCTGATGCGAATGAAGGAACTCGATCGGGTCTTCGATGCAGACGATGTGGCCATCGCGATGGCGATTTCGATAATCCAGCATCGCCGCCAAGGTGGTCGACTTGCCGGAGCCGGCGGCCCCGATAACCAGGATCAGGCCGCGATCCTGCACCACCAACTTCTCCAGAAGGGCGGGCAGGCCCAATGCTTCGATGCCGGGAATCTCGCTTTTGATCAACCGTACTACCATCGAAACCTCTCCGCGCTGGTAGTACACGTTGATGCGGAAGCGCCCGTTGTTCTGGATGCTGACCGCGAAGTTCATTTCAAGCTCGCGCTCGAACTCGGCAACTTGCTTCTGGGTCATCAGTTGATAGGCCATCATTTGCACTTCGCCAGATTTCAGCGGCTGGTCACCGACCGGCATGCTGCGTCCTTCCACCTTGAGATGAGGCATGGCACCCACGCTCAGGAACAGGTCGGAACCGCCCCGGTCGTGCAAAAGTTGGAGCAGGGGAAACACATCACGGTCAGGGTGGGTGGTCGAGTTGTTCATCGTGGCTCCTCGTTGGCGATGGAAAGCCTAGCAGCGGCGGCCGGCGACTGACCTGATGCCCATCAATCGTTTTTGTGGTCGTGCCGCACCTCCAGGTCGATCAGTCCCTCCAGCCAATCCATGAAGGCGCGCACCCGTTGTGGCAGGCGGCGGTGGGCATAGAGCAGGGGGACCGCCAGGGGCAGCACCTGGTCGGATACGGTGGAGCGGGGCAGGCCGAGGCTGTCGGCGGCCTGGGTGAAACTTGACAGTTCGCTGACCCGTACGAAGGTTCTCAGTAGCTCCAGCTTGTTCATCCGTGCGGTGCCTCTTTCCGGATTGTTCGAATGTGCCGATCAGTGCTTCCGAGATCAGCCTCTTTATCGCACTTAATCCGGACAATAAGCGCCTCACCACTTCCCCACCTGTCACCAGGAGCACAGCTATGACCCGCAAGATCGCACTCATCACCGGCGCCAGCCGCGGCCTTGGCAAGAGCATGGCGCAGCACCTGGCTGCCCAGGGCATCGACATCATCGGCACCTATCACAGCAAGCTGGAGGACGCCGAATCCCTCAGCCGGGAAATCCTGGACCTCGGTGGCCACGCTGCGATGCTGCAGCTGGACGTGAGCAAGAGCGGCACTTTCGACGACTTCGTCACCAGTCTGGGCCGCTTGCTGAAGAACGAATTTGGCCGCGACAGCTTCGACTTCCTGGTGAACAACGCTGGTATCGGCATCCGCGCCAGCTTCGCCGAAACCACTGAAGAGCAGTTCGACCACCTGGTGAACGTCCAGCTCAAGGGCCCGTTCTTCCTCACCCAGAAGCTGTTGCCGCTGATTGCCGACGGTGGGCGCATCCTCAATATCTCTACCGGCCTCGCGCGCTTCGCCCTGCCGGGCTACGCCGCCTACGCGGCAATGAAGGGCGGAATGGAAGTGCTGACCCGCTACCAGGCCAAGGAGCTGGGCGCCCGTGGTATCTCAGTGAATGTGCTGGCCCCCGGCGCCATCGAGACCGATTTCGGCGGTGGCGTGGTGCGCGACAACTCCGAGGTGAATGCCTTCATTGCCAGCAACACCGCCCTGGGGCGCGTCGGCTTGCCGGAAGACATCGGCGCCGCGGTGGCCATGCTGCTCTCCGACGCCGGCCGCTGGATCAACGGCCAGCGGGTGGAGGCGTCGGGCGGCATGTTCCTATAGCGGCTAACGCATTCCGTAGACGGCGATTGCATCTGTAGGGGCGATTTCAATCGCCAAGCAGGACGCAGTCCTGCCCACGGAAGTCCGTGAAGCGCAGTATCCCTCGCGCCCAGCCCCCTCCCGATGGGAGAGGAGGGGACTCGTGGCGCATTGCACCTTGTTCCGCTTCACCCCTTGGCTTGCTTCCGGGCATGGAAGACGAAGCCGATGCTGTTCATCAGCAGCTGCGCCGCCAGGATCGAGGTCATGCCGGTCGGGTCGTAGGCGGGGGCTACTTCCACCAGGTCCATGCCGACAATGCGTCCCTGGCTGCGGTTGGCCAAGCCCTGGATGATTTCCAGCACCTCGTAGTACTGGAAGCCGCCATGGCTCGGCGTGCCGGTGCCGGGGGCGATGGAGGGGTCGAAGCCGTCGATGTCGATGGTGATGTAGTAGGACTCGCACTCGGGAATCAGGTCCAGCACGCCATCGCGGCCAAGCTTGCGCACGTCGCGCACCGAGAGAATCTTCGAGCCGGCTTCGCGAGCGGCGTTGTAGTCGCTGCGGTTGGAGGAGGACACGTTGCGGATACCCATCTGGGTCATGCCGACGATGTGATCCATCTCCGACGCGCGGCGCAGCGGGTTGCCGTGGCCGAATCGTACGCCGTGGCGTTCGTCGACGAAGTCCAGGTGGGCGTCGAAGTGAATGATATGGATGGGGCCACGACCCTCGAAGGCCTTCATCACCGGCGCGTGCACCGAGTGGTCGCCGCCCAGCACCACTGGCATGGCGCCGGCTTCCAGCAGCTTGCGCACGGCAAACTCGATGTTGGCGTTGCTGGTATTCATATCGGTATGAACGATGTCGGCATCACCCACGTCGACGATCCGCACATCCTCCTGCTGGAGGTACATCACGTCGTCCTCGAAGTCGTAGGCGCCGCTGTGGCCGAAGGAGAACAGGGTGGATGCCTCGCGAATGCCGCGCGGTCCGAAACGCGCGCCGGAGCGCCATTGGGTCCCCATGTCGTTGGGCGCGCCAAGCACGGCAACGTCCGCGTTCAGGGCGTCCCAGTCGGTGCAGACGGGCGACTTGGCGAAGGTGCAATGGCCGACGAAGGGCAGATTCAGGCGACCGTTTTCATAGCTGTTGCTGGACATGTTCAGGCGACTCCACGTTGTTCTTGTAGGGTGACCGGCAGGGTGCTCGCACCTCGACCATGGCCTTATCCTGGGCTTTACCTGCGCCTTGAAAAATGACGATGATGCGATGCGCAAATCGTCATAACCGATGTAATCCCTTGCCTGTGAGGTGCAGGATGATTCAATTGCACGACGTGGACCTGAAGCTGCTCAGAGTCTTCAACACCATCGTCAAGTGCGGGGGATTCTCGGCTGCCCAGGCCGCCCTCAACGTTGCCCAATCCACCATCAGTGAGCAGATGGCGCACCTGGAGACGCGGCTCGGGGTCAAGCTCTGCGAACGTGGGCGCAGCGGCTTCCGCCTGACCGAGCAGGGCCAGGCGATACACGAGGCCACCCTGCGCCTGCTGGGCGCGGTGGAGGACTTCTGCGTGGATGCCGATGTGCTCAAGCGTCAGGTCAGCGGCACCCTCAACCTCGGGGTGATCGACACCACCATCACCGACCCGGCCTGCCCACTGAAAGCGACCACCCAGCGTTTCGTCCAGCGCGGCCACGACGTTCACCTGCACGTTTACATCGGCACTCCGGCCGAGCTGGAAGAACGGGTGCTGGATGGTCGCCTGCACCTGGCGGTGGGGCATTTCCCGTTTCGCGTGCCGGGGTTGTCCTATTCGCCGCTGTACCAGGAAAGCCATGGCTTCTACTGCGGCCGCAACCACGCGCTGTTCGGCATCACTGCGCCCAAGGTGGATCTGCTGGAGCGCATCGCCGCCAGCCGCGTGGTGGCGCGTGGTTACCTGCAGCAGCGCGACCTTCAGGCCTTGGGTGTGGAAAAGGCCGCTGCCACGGTCGACAACGTCGAGGCCCAGGCCATGCTGATTCTCTCGGGGGCCTATGCCGGCTTCCTGCCCGAGCACTACGCGCGGCAATGGGTGGAGGCGGGCGACCTGGAACACCTGGGGCCTGGCCGTCTGCAACTGCTCTCCGCCTTCGAGACGATCACCCGACGCGGGGTGGTGGCGCCCATGATCTTGCGCGCCTTCCTCGATGAACTGCTGAATGGCGCCCGCACCCTCGCGGCGCAGAACAAGATCGACCGGGGCCAGTAATGCGAATCCACGTCACCTTCATCGATCGCGTCGGCATTACCCAGGAAGTCCTGGCGTTGCTGGGCGCGCGCAACCTCAACCTGGACGCGGTGGAGATGATCCCGCCCAACGTCTACATCGACGCACCGGCCTTGTCACAGGCCGTGCTGGACGAACTCTACGACGCCCTGTTGCGAGTGGATGGCGTGCGGGCCGTGGAGCTTGTCGACATCCTCCCCGGCCAGCGCCGGCACTTGCAGCTGGATGCCTTGCTTGCCGCGGTGAGCGACCCGGTGCTGGCGGTGGACCCCGGCGGCCATGTGCTGCTGGCCAATCCGGCCCTGGTCGGGCTCTATGGCCGCGAGCCGGCCGGGGAACCGTTGTCCAGCCTGTTCGCCGAGGCGAACCTGGCGCAGACCCTGATCGACAAGGGCTTCCGCCTGCCCATGTGCGAGGTGAGCTTCCAGGGCCAGGCCCTGTTGCTGGATGCCACGCCCATCAGCGGCGGAACGGATGCCCTGGTGGGCGGCCTGCTGACCCTCTACCCGCCGAGCCGGATCGGCGAGCGCTTGGCGTCTCTGCACCACGACCATGCCGAGGGGCTGGACGCGCTGCTGGGCAAGTCGGCCGAGCTGAAAGCGCTCAAGGCGCGGCTGCGCAAGGTGGCCAGTCTGGACGCGCCGCTGCTTATCCAGGGCGAAACCGGCACCGGCAAGGAATTGGTGGCCCGCGCCTGTCACGCCATGAGCGCGCGCCGCGACGCCCCCTTCCTCGCGCTCAACTGCGCAGCACTGCCGGAAAGCCTGGCCGAGAGCGAGCTGTTCGGTTATTCGGCCGGCGCCTTCACCGGCGCCCAGCGCGGCGGCAAGCCGGGGTTGCTGGAACTGGCCGACAGCGGCACGGTGTTTCTCGATGAAGTGGGGGAGATGTCGCCTTACCTGCAGGCCAAGCTGTTGCGCTTTCTCAGCGACGGCTGCTTCCGCCGTGTCGGTGGCGACCGCGAAGTACAGGTGAACGTGCGCGTGCTCTGCGCCACTCACCGCAACCTGGAGCGCATGGTGGCGGAGGGCAGCTTCCGCGAAGACCTCTACTACCGCCTCAATGTGCTCAACCTGATGGTGCCGCCCCTGCGCGAGCGCGGGCAGGACATCCTCCTGCTGGCCGAGCACTTCCTGCGCCAGGCCTGCGCGCAGATCCAGCGCCCGCCTTGCCGCCTGGCCCCGGCCACCTACCCGGTGCTGCTGGGCAATCGCTGGTCGGGCAACGTGCGCCAGCTGCAGAACGTGATCTTCCGCGCCGCAGCCATCAGCGAAGGCGAGCTGATCGACTGCGACAGCCTGGAACTGGCCGGCACCGCCCTCAATCCCCAGCAGGGCGACCCGCTGGACGTGACCAGCCTGGAGGAGGCTGTCCAGGGCTTCGAGAAGAACCTGCTGCAGCGCCTCTATGCGGCCTATCCCTCCACGCGGCAGCTGGCTGTACGGCTGAATACCTCCCACACAGCCATCGGCCAACGGCTGCGCAAGTACGGTATCTCGCGTGGCTGAGTGGTTCTCTGTGAGGCGCGAATGACCTGGCGGCTCCGTGCCGGCAGGGGCCGCGGTTCGATTACGTTCCGCTGGAGCGATTTCGCTCCATTTGCTTCAAGGCCCTGATTCTCGGGGCTTTGCGCCATCCAGGCCGATCGATGCTCCATAAGAAAGTGGAGCGATATCGTTCCGATGTGGCGAAGGCATGCCATGAATAATAATTTAAGCATTTGATTTATAAGTGTTTTTATAAACTGGCATCGCCCTTGCTCTTGTTCAGTCAGCCGAGCCCACACAACGCTCGGGCCCCCACCTGATAACAAGAGGACGATCCATGAGCACGCTGCGTTTTACTCCCGAGCACGAATGGCTGCGCGTTGAAGCCTCCGGTGAACTGACCGTCGGCATTACCAGCTTCGCCCAGGAGGCCCTGGGGGATGTGGTTTTCGTGCAGCTGCCGGATGCCGGTCGCTACGACGAGGGGCAGGAAGTTGCGGTGCTGGAGTCGGTGAAGGCTGCCAGCAATATCACCATGCCGCTGACCGGCGAGGTGATCGAGGTGAACCAGGCCCTGGCCGACAACCCCGAGCTGGTCAACGAGGCGCCCATGGACGACGGCTGGTTCTTCCGCATCCGCCCGGACAATCCCGAAGCGTTCGCCGGGCTGATGGACCAGGCCGCCTATGACCGTTTTCTCGCCGACAACGCCTGAGCCGGGGCCGCCATGACCAGATCACATCTTTCCTTGGGCACCGACAACGAGTTCGTTGCCCGCCATATCGGTCCGCGTGACGCGGATATCACCACCATGCTGGCGCTGACCGGCCATGCCTCGCTGGACGCGCTGATCGCCAGCGTCATTCCCGACAGCATCAAGGGCACCAGCGTGCTCGACCTGCCGGCCGGGCAGGGCGAGGCCGAGGCGCTTGCGGCGATCAAGGCTATCGCCGCGAAGAACCAGATTTTCCGCAACCACATCGGCCAGGGTTACTACCCCTGCCACACGCCGACGCCGATCCTGCGCAACCTGCTGGAAAACCCGGCCTGGTACACCGCCTACACCCCGTACCAACCAGAAATTTCCCAGGGCCGCCTGGAAGCCCTGCTGAACTTCCAGACCCTGGTCAGCGACCTCACCGGCATGGAGATCGCCAACGCCTCCCTGCTGGATGAAGCCACCGCTGCCGCCGAGGCCATGACCTTCTGCAAGCGCCTGGCCAAGAACAAGGCACCGGCGTTCTTCGCCTCCAGCCATTGCCATCCGCAGACCCTCGATGTGCTGCGCACCCGCGCCGAGCCGCTGGGCATCGAGGTGGTCATTGGTGACGAGGCCGGGCTGGATGACCTGTCCGGCTACTTCGGCCTGCTGCTGCAATACCCCGCCAGCACAGGCCATGTGCCGGACCATCGTGCCCTGGTGCAACGCGCCCATGGGGCCGGCGCGCTGGTGGCCGTGGCCGCCGACCTGTTGGCCCTGACCCTGCTCACCCCGCCCGGCGAGTTCGGCGCCGACCTGGTGCTGGGCAGCGCCCAGCGCTTCGGCGTGCCGCTGGGCTTCGGCGGTCCGCACGCGGCCTACTTCGCCACCCGCGACACCTTCAAGCGCGACATGCCCGGCCGCCTGGTCGGCGTGTCCATCGACCGCCACGGCAAGCCGGCCCTGCGCCTGGCCATGCAGACCCGCGAGCAGCACATCCGCCGCGAGAAGGCCACCAGCAACATCTGCACCGCCCAGGTGCTGCTGGCCAACATCGCCAGCATGTACGCCGTCTACCACGGCCCGCAGGGCCTGGCCGGCATCGCCCGGCGTGTGCACCGTCTCACCGCCATCCTGGCCCAGGGCCTGGTGCAACTGGGCCAGAAGGTCGAGCAGCATCACTTTTTCGACACCCTCAGCGTCGTCACCGCCCGCCCGGTGGGCGAGGTGCAGGGGGCCGCCCAAGCCGCGCGGATCAACCTGCGGGTTGTGGATGAGCTTCGCGTGGGCATCTCCCTGGATGAAACCTGCGACCAGGCCAGCATCGAGGCGCTCTGGGGAGTATTCGCCAGCCAGGGCCAGGACCTGCCGGACTTCGCCGAACTGGCGGCCCGCACGGGCGACTTCCTGCCGCTGGATCTGCTGCGCGAATCGCGCTTCCTCGAGCATGAGGTGTTCAACCGCTACCACTCGGAAACCGAGCTGATGCGCTACCTGCGCAAGCTGGCGGACAAGGACCTGGCGCTGGACCGGACCATGATCCCGCTGGGTTCCTGCACCATGAAACTGAACGCTGCCAGCGAGATGATTCCGGTGACCTGGGCCGAGTTCGGCGCCCTGCACCCCTTCGCGCCGGCCGAGCAGTCCCAGGGCTACCTGGAGCTGACCACCGAGCTGGA
>NZ_SCOK01000020.1:0-100586 GCF_005502555.1 Pseudomonas sp. D(2018) | reverse complement strand
TGGCAGGCCCGTTACGACTACAACTTCGCCAGCCTCGGCATTCCCGGCCTGACCTTCATGACCCGCTACCTGACCGGCGACAACATCGACCTGGGTGCCGGTCGTGAAGACGGTAAGGAGTGGGAACGCAACATGGACATCGCCTACGTCTTCCAGGAAGGCCCGCTGAAGAACTTCGGCGTCAAATGGCGCAACGCAACGGTGCGCTCCACCAATTTCGGTAGCGATATCGACGAAAACCGCCTGATCCTCAGCTACGTGCTGCCGCTCTGGTAAGCCTGTGAACGGCGATACCCATCGCTTCCACTGATGGGTATCGCTTCGCTCAACACCATCCTACGCGTCGATCCGAGCGGACCGACTCACTCGCGGAGCTGGCATCACACCTGCGCCGCTTCGAACCCCGCGCGAATCTGCTCTTCCGGCAACTGGTCGCCGATGAAGACCATCACGCTCTCGCGCGCTTCCCCAGCCTGCCACTCGCTGTCCCAGTCGAAGCCATAGAGCCTCAGCACGCCCTGGAACACCAGGCGGCGCTCTTCGCCGGCGATGGACAGCACGCCCTTGTAGCGCAGCATGGAATTGCCATGCTCCTCCAGCAATTGCTCCATGAAGGCACTGAGCTGGTCGATGTCGAGCGGCCGCTCGCTTTTCAACACCAAGGTGCCGATGCGATCCGGCGTACCTGCCGGCACGAGGGGACGAAGGGTCATTGCCGGGCCAACATCGGCGTTGAGGTTGAAGCCACGCACGTCGAGCAACTCGGCGAGATCGATGCGGCCGTGGTCCACCACGCGAATCGGCGCGCGACGGTTGATGCGCGAGAGGCGCTGGCAGAGGGCATCGAAGTGCGCCTCATCCACCAGGTCGCGCTTGCTCACCAGGATACGGTCGGCAAAGCCCACCTGGGCCTGGGCCATGGTTTCCTGCAGGTGGCGCTCAGCGTTCACCGCGTCCACCAACGTGATGATGCCGTCCAGCACATAGCGCTCGCACAGCTCTTCATCGGCGAAGAAGGTCTGCGCCACCGGCGCCGGGTCAGCCAGGCCGGTGCATTCGATCACCAGGCGGTCGAACGCCAGCTCGCCGGCATCCAGCTGCTCCAGCAGGAGGAACAGCGCCTTCTCCAGTTCGACGTGGATGGAGCAGCAGACGCAGCCGTTGGCGAGGGTCATCACCTGCACCGGTTCATCGCCCAGCAACTGGCCGTCGATGGGTGTCTCGCTGAACTCGTTTTCGATCACGGCGATCTTCAGGCCGTGATCGGCCTTGAGGATGCGTTTCAGCAGGGTGGTCTTGCCGGCACCAAGGAAGCCGCTGAGCACGGTGACGGGAATGGGGAGATGGGCAGACATCGGAGGTTTCCTCGGAATCAGGAGCGAACCCGTAGGAGCGAGCTTGCTCGCGAAAAGCCCGGGCAAAACCGTTCGCGAGCAAGCTCGCTCCTACAAGTAAAAAGCGCCACGACAGGCGTGGCGCTCAGGTTAACGCATCGAAGGTTCAACAGCAGCGTATGGGCCGTCCCTTGCCGCCGCCGTAGCGGGCATCCTGCCGCTCGCGGAAGAATTCCTCGTAGCTCATTACCGGCTTGTCCGGGTGCTTGCTCTGCATGTGCTCGACATAGTTGTCGTAGTCGGGCATGCCCACGAGCATGCGCGCGGCCTGCCCGAGGTACTTACCCATGCGGCCGAGGTCATTGAACATGCTCGCGGTCTCCTCAAGCGTCCGGAATCGGCTGGAAGGGCGATTCCTTGTCCGTGCGCTCGGTCTTCATCCAGGCACCGCGCCCTACCTTGATGGCGAAGAACAGAACGCTCATCACCACGAAGAGGAACAGCACGGTCAACCCGGCATTGGTGTAGGCGTTGAAGATCACGTGCTGCATCTGGCCCATGTCCTTGGCCGGAGCCAGGATCTGGCCGGCGGCGGCGGCATCGCTGTACTTCTGGGCCAGGGCCAGGAAGCCGACGGCCGGGTTCGGGTCGAGCAGCTTGATCAGGCCTGCGGTGGTGGTGCAGATCAGCAGCCACACGGCCGGCACCAGGGTGACCCAGACGTAGCGCTGACGCTTCATCTTGATCAGCACCACGCAGCCCAGCATCAGCGCAATACCCGCCAGCATCTGGTTGGAGATGCCGAACAGCGGCCAAAGGGTATTGATACCACCCAGCGGATCGATCACGCCCTGGTACAGCAGCCAGCCCCAGAGGGCCACGCAGCCGGCGGTGGCGATGACGTTGGCGGTCCAGGATTCGGTCTTCTTCAGGGCCGGTACGAAGTTGCCCAGCAGGTCCTGCAGCATGAAGCGCCCGGCACGGGTACCGGCATCCACGGCAGTCAGGATGAACAGCGCTTCGAAGAGGATCGCGAAGTGGTACCAGAAGGCCATGGTGTTTTCACCCGGCAGCACCTGGTGAAGGATCTGCGCGATACCCACGGCCAGGGTCGGCGCACCGCCGGCACGGGCCAGGATGCTGTGCTCACCGATGTCGGTGGCGGTCTGCTGCAGCACTTCCGGGGTGATGGCAAAGCCCCAGCTGCTGACGGTGGCGGCAACGGTGTGCACGTCGCTGCCTACCAGGGCGGCCGGGCTGTTCATGGCGAAGTACACGCCCGGCTCGATCACCGAGGCGGCGACCATGGCCATGATGGCAACGAAGGATTCCATCAGCATGCCGCCGTAACCGATGTAGCGGGCGTGGGTTTCGTTGGCCAGCAGCTTGGGTGTGGTACCGGAGCTGATCAGCGCGTGGAAGCCGGATACCGCGCCGCAGGCGATGGTGATGAACAGGAACGGGAACAGGGTGCCCTTCCACACCGGGCCGGTGCCGTCGACGAACTGGGTCAGGGCCGGCATTTTCAGCTCCGGCGCGAGAACCAGGATGCCGATGGCCAGGCCAACGATGGTGCCGATTTTCAGGAAGGTCGACAGGTAGTCACGCGGGGCGAGGATCAGCCACACCGGCAGCACGGCAGCGACGAAGCCGTAACCAATCAACATCCAGGTGATCTGCACGCCGGTGAAGGTGAAGGCCGGGCCCCACACCGGGTCGGCAGCCACGATGCCGCCGAGCCAGATGGACACCAGCAGCAGCACCACGCCAATGGCGGAAATCTCGCCAATGCGACCCGGGCGGATGTAGCGCATGTAGACGCCCATGAACACCGCGATCGGGATGGTCGCCATCACGGTGAACATGCCCCACGGGCTTTCGGCCAGGGCTTTCACCACGATCAGCGCCAGCACCGCAAGGATGATGATCATGATCAGGAAGCAGCCGAACAGGGCAATGGTGCCCGGAATACGGCCCATCTCCTCGCGAACCATGTCACCCAGCGAACGGCCGTTACGACGGGTGGAGAGGAACAGCACCATGAAGTCCTGCACCGCACCGGCCAGGACCACACCGGCGATCAGCCAGAGCGTGCCGGGCAGGTAGCCCATCTGAGCGGCGAGTACCGGGCCCACCAGCGGGCCGGCGCCGGCGATGGCGGCGAAGTGGTGACCGAAGAGGATGTGCTTGTTGGTTGGAACGTAGTCCAGACCGTCGTTGTTGAGCACTGCAGGTGTTGCGCGGGAGGCGTCCAGTTGCATCACCTTGTTGGCGATGAACAGGCTGTAGTAGCGGTAGGCAATCAGGTAGATCGCGGTTGCAGCAGTAACGATCCAGAGGGCGTTGATGGCTTCGCCCCGGCGCAGCGCCACGGTACCAAGCGCAACTGCGCCCAGCAGGGCAACGGCGAACCAGGCGATTCGAGTAGCCAGTTGAGTCATTGAATTGTCTCCTGCCGCTGGGGGTTACCTGCGGCGGCTTTTGTTGTTGTTTATGCCCGGATAGGGGCAGCGGACACTATCGGCGCCTTGAGCCCGCGGAGACATTCGCACAACTACGAAGCACGACTACGTAATACTACGTAGCCAGCATGCCCCTTCTCAGGGCACTCGACTTTCCTGTGGAGGTGATTTCAATCGCCATGTCTGCGTCAGCTGTTGCGAGAGATTCACCATTGGGCCAAGAACCTACGGGCAATGCAGCTGCTTGCAACACGTAATGCAGACAGAGCCATTTCAATCGCCAAGCGGACCGCAGGTTCGCCCTTCGGCCGCATCGACACACGCTCTGATGGGTATCGCTCCGCTCCACCGCATCCTACGGAACTGCACGTCTCGCCCTGGTGCTCAGCGACTGAGCAGCAACCGTCCGCCCAAGCCCAGCAGGAACACGCCCATCAGAGTCTCGAACACCGCCTTGAAGCGCATGAAGCCGCTGCGTACTGCGGGGCTGGAGAAGAGCAGTGCCATGCTGCAGTACCACAGGCCGGAGAATCCGGCGGCGATGACGACGATGGCTGCATGGAACCAGACCGGCGCATGGACCGGGACCATCACGGCGAAAATACTGCCGTAGAAGGCCAGGGCCTTGGGATTGGTCATGCTGACCAGGTAACCCTTGCGGGCGGCAGCGAAAACCCCGGACTCGAGGGCATCAGGCGTGGCAACCGGGGGCTTGCGCGCGCCGAGGATCATCCGGCCGCCGAGCCAGATCAGGTAGGCGGCACCGGCCAGTTTGATGCCAAGGTAGAGCCATTCCACCTGCGACACGATCAGCCCCAGGCCGGCCACGGCCAGCAGTGCCCAGGTGGCGGAGGCAGCCGCCAGGCCCAGCCCGGTGGCGACGCCGGCACGACGGGAACGCAGGGTCGCCGTGGAAGTGACGATGGCGAAATTGGGACCGGGGCTGACGACGCTCAGCATCAGTACGCCGGAGATGGCCAGCAACGCACCGAGGTAGTCCACGGCACCCTCCTGTCGTATCGGTTGGGGAAGATGCCGGCGAGTATATCGGGAGGCTGGATCATCAGCGATGGTCAGCCGCTCAAGACCTCAGGGCGTAACCGGCATGGGCACATCGCCCATCGGCGGTTCGTCGTCAGGCTCATCCACCCGGTCGTTGCTCCGCGGAATGCCCGCTGCGAACCAGCTCGCATTGGCGGCATTGCGGATCAGCAGCACCGGACTGTCGCAAGGGTTCGGCGGCACGGGGTCGAAGACATCGTTGATCCTGAAGTCACCCTCCTCGTCCAGCGGCACACCAAGCAGGTCGGTGCTGCTTTCCGTGAAAGGCGCCACGCTGCCGCAGAACAGGGTGGCGAACACGGACTGCCCGGTGGCCCTGCCGATGTTGTTGCCGCCACCCAGGATCAGTCCACGACCTTCTGCCCGGAAAGCCCCGGCAATACTGAGCTGCGCATCAAAGCTGCGGATCAGCCAGATCTGCCCGGCCGGTTGCACCCCGCGCACGATGTTGCGGTTGACCACGGTGGCGATGGCTTCAGTGCCCTGACCGCTGGACAGGGGCAACACACCGATACCGCCCTTGAAGCGCAGCAGATCGTCCTCCGCCAACGCCGTGGAGACCAGGGCGCCGGCAAGCAGCAATACGGGGATGGAGAGCGCAATTGTTCTTTTCATGACTGCAGCTCCTGTCAGGCACCCGCCCTGGGTGGGGCGGGTGGTCGCTGAACGGAGAATGGCGCCAGGCCGAATACCCTTGTCGCAAGGGTGGAGGCTGCGGGGCCCGAAGGGCGCTCCGGGATGAATGGACCGCTGGACTGCCGCTGGCCGAACGGGGTGGCCGGGCGAATCGCCTTTCTCCTCCGGTGGCAGGGGGCCGCGAGGCCCCGACCGTCCGTCAGAGTTGGCACGAGCGCGAAAAGCTGGATGGCGGGGGTGCTTGAACTCTGGAAGTACTGCACCGGCCATTATAAGCCCGTGCCCTCGTGCCCCCTTTCCGTCCGTCCCCTGCCCTGGCCCTGGCCATGCCCCTCGTCGGGGAAGGCGCCCCGCAGGTCACCACCGGCCAACTCGGCCCCCAGCAGGGTCATCAGGAACAGCCAGAGGCAGGCGCCTGTCAGTGGCCAACGGCGATTGCGGCGAACGCGGGAGAACGCACGACTGCTCATAGGGGCTGCTCCCGGCCCTTGGGCAGTTGGGGCCTTAACCTCAAGGGTATGTGCCCCTGCGAGAAAGCCCAGTCCTTACATCGGAGGAAAACCGCCCTTCAGCCAGTCGCTGTATCGCGCTCCCGGGCAGTCGCTTCAACGGGGTCACCGATCGCATCAAACAGGCCTTCGACGGCGTCCGTCTCCGCCGCCAGACGTCTATCGATCTCACGCCCGGCCAGGAGCCGTACGTAAGCGCAGATGTCGATCATCGCGGCGTTGTGGCCCGCCATGCCGCGCACCAGAGCGTTGTAGATGACCACCGCCGGGATTGCCGCCACCAGACCCAGGGCAGTGGCGAGCAGAGCCTCAGCTATCCCTGGCGCCACCACCGCGAGGTTGGTGGCCTGGGATTCGGCGATGCCGATGAAGCTGTTCATGATGCCCCAGACGGTGCCCATCAGCCCCACGAAAGGCGCAGTGGAGCCGATGGTGGCCAGCACACCGACGCCCTGACCGACCTCTCGGGCGCGGGCCTCGGTGCAGCGGTCCAGGCGCAGGCGGATACGCCCGGGCAACCCTGCCGGGTCCGGCAGGGCTGCCGAGCGCTCCAGTTCGTCCCGGGCCTCCACCAGCAGTTCCCCGGCGAGCCCCGGGCTCCGGCCCAGCAGCTCCCAGGCGTCCTCGAAGCGTGCAGACTGGCGCAGGAGCGCGAGGTCACGACGCAGCCGCCGACGTTCCAGCAACAGCTCCCAGACCTTGGCCAGGCAGACCGTCCAGGCCAGTACCGACGCCGCCACCAGTGACAGCATGATGGCCTGCACCACCGGGCCGGCATTGAGGTACATCCCCAATGGCGACAGGTCGGCGTGAGCCGCCAGCGCGAGGCTCACGCCCGCCGCCCCCGGCCGAACAGCCAGAGCCCCAGCAGGGCCAGCAACACGTGGATGGCCGCCAGCGCGGTAAGGGCGCCGTCCTTCACCGGCTTGCCCAGCGCACTCAGGTAGTCCCACTTGTGCAGATAGGCGAAGGCGGCGCCCTCGGCGCGGTCGGCGTCCTGCACCCGTGACGCCAGGGCGCCATCCAGCGGGTCGACATAGAGGCTGGTGTGGTGCGCGTCGGCGTAGCTGGCCTTGAGCACTGGCAGGCGCTTGAAGACGAAGCCGTAGTCGTGGTCGAACCGCGTTTGCACCTGAACCCCGGTCGGCTGGCCAAGCCCCATCTGCGCCGCGTAGTGGGCCAAACGCTGCGCGGCGTAGCGCTGGGCCGCGTCATCGCCCAGTGGCTGGCCGTCCAACGACAGGAAGCGCACCTCGAACAGGCTGTTCAGGCGCCAGACCGGCCGCCCGTCGAGGCTCACCAGTGCCAACTTCATCGCGACTTCCCCGGGAAGCAACCAGTCCGCTGCCGGTGCGGCGCCGAGGGCCTGCACCGGGTAGCGCGGGCCAAATGCCGGGGGCAGTGGCTCTGCGCCCACCTTGTGCAGCAAGTGCCAGGCGCCGCTGCTGGCGAAGCTCAGGCTGGCCAGGGCAATGCCCAGGCCGACCCAGCCATGCACGCGGCGCAACCGGGTGCGGGCACGTTGCCGGGCGAAGAACAGCCCGACGCCCAACACCACAGTGGCCACCACAGAGGCCAGGATCAGCAGCATCAACACAGGGCGCAGCCAGCCCGCCGACTTCAGCCAGGCAAAGGTGTGCAGTTGCTGGAAGAGCACGCTGAACCAGGCCTTGCGCTCATCCACCAGGGTTCCCAGGCGGTCCTGATAGAGGTCCAGGTAGACACGCAGGCCGTCATCCCGTGAGGTATCCACCCGCGCCGCCGGTAGCAGGCGGTTGATGAAAGCGTACTCACCATTGAAGGACGACAGGCTGCCACCGTAGGCCACCCCCTCAGCGCTGCCCAGGTAGTGGGCGGCGAGTCGTTCGGCATGGCGCGCCACCAGGTTCACCGGTACCCCGCTGCGCGCATCCCAGTAACGGGGCTCCGTCGCTCCGGGCAGGCGCGCTTGGTAGTAGGGCTGGCCGTCCAGTACCAGCAGACGCAGCCCTTCCACCTCGGCGATGCCCGCTGCCGAGAGTAGCGGCCCGGGCGCCCGCAGCCCCGTCAGGTCCAGCGGCGCTTGCGGCGGCAGCACCTGTGCGGGCCTTGGCTGCAGCGCGCTCATCAGCGGATGCAGCATGCCGGTGGCCGCCCAGCAGAACACCCCGACACAGGCCAGCAGCGCCAGCCGCCGGTGCCACGGCATGAGCCGCAGCACGCGCTGGCGCCAGGTCAGGCGCTGGGGGGCGAGGCTTCCCAGCGCCGCCGTCACATCCGCCACTCCAGGCCGACGTACACGCTACGACCATCGCCCGGCATGAACTGGGCGCTGTCCAGGCCCCGGGCATCGGCGATCACGCCGGTGGTGGCGGCATAGGTCTTGTCCGAGAGATTGCGGCCCTCGACGAAGAAGCCGAAGCCCTCGGTCGGACGGTAGCCGCCCTTCAGGCCCCAGATGGCGTAGCCATCGGCATAGAGGGTTTCCGCCTGGTCGACGTTGTAGTGGTTAGGCACCCACTCGAAGGTCGGGCCGGCGTACCAGCCTTCACGCTGCCACAGCGCCTCTCCCTTGATGAACTGGCGCGGCAGGCCGGCCAGGCGGTTGTCGCCATAGACATCGTCGTCGTCGAAGCGGAAGTCGTTGAGCAGGTACTGGCCGCGCAGCACGAACTGACCGAGGGTCCAGGCGCCGCCCAGCTCTATGCCCTGGTGGATGGTGCGGTCGGCGTTGATGGTGCCCAGCGGCTGGCCATTGCCGTCGTTGAGTGCCAGCAGTTCGTCGCGGATTTCGCTGCGGTACACGGCCAGGTCGAGGTCAACGTCATCACGCTGCCAGCGCATGCCCGCCTCAAGGGTATTGGCCTTCTGCGCATCGTTGGCGGTGATCACCTGGCCACCGGTGAGCTCGCTGAAGGTCGGCGGCTCGAAGCTCTGGCTGAAGTTGGTGAACAGCACCACGTCCTCGTTCAGCTCATAGCGCAGGCCGACCCGGCCGAGGCGGCCGATGTAGCTCTTGTTGAAAGACTCATCCTGGCGCACGCACACCGCGGTCACGAAGGCATTGCAGCGCAGGCGGTCATCGACGTCGCGCTCCTGGTGCAGCCAGGCCGCACCGCCGATCAGCGCCAGGCGCTCGGCCAGGGGGATTTCCAGCTCGCCGAAGGCGTTGACGTTGCGTGCGGTCTGGTGCAGTTCGTTGACCTTGCGGCCCTTCTCGCCACCAACGTTCACATAGCGCGAGTCCCAGTTGCGGCCATGGCTGGTTTCCACGCCGCCGGTCCAGCGCCAGCCCTGGTCGCTCTGCCACTTGTGCGAGAGGCGTGCACCGTAGTCCTCGCTGTTGATGTCGAGCACCTGGAAGATCGGGTGGAACAGGCTCTTCTCGCTGTAGAAGGTGGCCAGTTCCAGGCTGTGGCCGCCGCCGAGTTGCAGGGCGGTGATGTTGCCGACGCGATTGAGGTCGAAATCACGCTGCTGGTCCCCGGTGATGCTGCTGGTAGACGCCTGCTCCGGATCGCGGCGCATCTGCGCCTTGGTCAGGCTACCCGGCAGATCGGAGTCGGTTTCCACATGGGTGAAGTAGAAACGGGTCGCCAGGTCCTCGTTGATCAGCCCGCCGAGGTTGGCGAAGTAGCGCTGGTTCTCCTGCCGCGAATGGTCGCGGTAGCCGTCCTGGTTGTAGCCGTTGAGGCTGACGAAGCCGTCCCAGTTGCCGAAGTCCTGGGCGAAGGCGCCATACAGGCGCTCATAGCCGAAGCTGCCGCCCTCGGCACGCAGGGTCACTGGCGGAGCGGTTTTGCCGGTGGGGCTGACGAAGTTGATGGCGCCGCCCAGATTGGCTGCGCCGTAGCGCCAGGCGTTGGCGCCGCGCAGCACTTCAATGTGGTCGGTGGCCAGGGGCTCGATGGTCTGGAAGTCGAAGCTGCCGTCGGCCAGGTTCACCGGCGCGCCGTCCTGCATCAGCAGCAGGCCGCGACCGTGGAAGGTGCGTTGCAGGCCCGAGCCACGGATCGACAGGCGCGCCTCCTCGGCACCGAAGCGCGGCTGAATGAATACGCCGGTCGCCATCCCCAGGGCGTCCTGCAGGGTGCTGCTGCGACCGGTCTTGTAGGTTTCCGCGTCCACCACCCCGGCACCGCCGGGGATGCGGGAAAACTCTTCCTTCTTCTCGGCGATGGTCGGGGCGGTGGGGTCTTTGCGGTACTCCCCTTGCACCAGGGTGTTGTCCAGTTCCACGGATTCGGCGTGGGCGAAGTTGGCCAGCGCCACCGAAATGGCGAGCAGGCTGAGCATGGAGACGTTGTGCATGGCGCACTCCCTAAGGTCTTGTATTGGCGTTGTTGTAATCCGGTCTGCAGACCGGTCAGGCACGGGCGACCGCCGCGCGACAAATGCGCGGAAGTCGGCGTGACGCCGCTAGGGAGCTCGGGGGTTGGCGGGGGGCCAGTTGAAGCGCGGGTGGGTGTTTCCAGGGTGTTCCGGCGCTGGTTGCGGCACTCGGGACGGGCGCAGCAGCCAGCCCAGGCTGAACAACAGCCCGACGGCGAGGGTGAAGGCTGAGCACAACGGGCAGTCGAGCATCGGCATCAGGTTGCCGCTGGGCAGATCGGATGGGGCTTCATCCAGGCCGGGCAAGGCGTTTTCGTTGGCCGAGCAATAGAGCCCCCCTACCCCACTCAGCTGCAGGCCGGTCATCTGGCCGTGGCTGATGGCGCAGGCAAAGGCGCTGAACAGGACGCAACCATAGAGCATCCAGGCGATCAGCGAGCGGTGTCGGCGAACCTGACCCATAAGAACGACTTCCATCTCGACATGCATGCGTTTTGCAATTGCGGACCCTGCTCAATGCAGGATAGCGGCCCGCGCCTCTTTCACCAGGACACTCATCCCCTCGAGTAGAGCTGGGTGATCTGGTGCTGGGCAAAGCCAAGGTCGGAGACGAAGCCGCCAAAGCTGAGGCTGGCCGAGGCATTGATGTCGGTGCTGTCGCCGCTCGCGGCAAAGGCGGTCGCGGGCAGTTGGGCCGCAAGCAGCAGGGCTGCGGCAAGGGGGCTGAGCTTGAAGCGCATGCTGAGAAACTTCCTGGAGACGATCCGTTCGGCGCCGTCGGAGCAGGCACGCAGCAGCACGCCGCGTCCCGGACCGGGGCTATGGTCAGCGAAGCCGGGCGTGGCCCGGTGGAAGGCTCAGCAGAGGGGGGAAGCGCGGGGATTGGCCGAAGGCCAGAGATAGCGCGGCGGCACCTTGCGGCGCGGCTCGGTGGTTCTGGGGCGGGCATCGCGAACGCCCAGCAACCAGGCCAGGACGAAAAGTGCAGCGATGCCGAGGGTGACGGTGCCGCAAACGGGACACTTGAAGGCGCCGGTCCAGCCGCTGCTGGCACTGCCGCTCAAGTCGCCATCCAGGGTCGGGCCGGCATCGGATACGGTGGAACAGAACGCCCCGCCCAGACCGCTCAGCTCCAGCCCCATCGCCTGGCCGTGGTGCAAACCACAGGCGAACAGATTGAACAGGACGCAGGCATACAGCATCCAGGCAATCAGCGAGCGGTCTTGGCGGGCGATTTTCATGGGCGGCGACTCTAGCATCCGGGTTTCAGGGCCGGAAGCCGAACCTGCGTGCGGTGGATTGCCGCAGCTCCGGTGAGCGGAGGGCGCCCCCGTAGCGGGCGCACGTGCGTGTGATAGCGGGATGTCGGGCAGGCGGAATTGACGTTTCAGAGCGTATCGAGGGGAATCTTCAAGTAGCGGATGCCATTGCCTTCGGCCGGCGGCAATTGGCCGGCGCGCATGTTCACCTGCACCGCCGGCAGGATCAGCGCCGGCATGGCCAGGGTGGCGTCCCGTGTGGTGCGCATGGCGACGAAGGCGTCCTCGTCGATGCGTTCGTGGGCATGGACGTTTCCTGCGCGCTGCTCGGCCACTGTGGTTTCGCAGCAGTATTCGTCGCGGCCCGGCGCCTTGTAGTCATGGCAGAGGAACACTCGGGTTTTATCCGGCAGCGCGAACAGGCGCTGGATGGAACGGTACAGGGAACGGGCGTCGCCCCCTGGGAAATCGCAGCGGGCGGTTCCGTAGTCGGGCATGAACAGGGTGTCGCCGATAAACGCGGCGTCCCCGATCAGGTAGGTCATGCAGGCCGGGGTATGGCCCGGCGTATGGAGGGCGCGGAGCTCAAGCTCGCCGATGGCCAGACGGTCGCCGTCCTGCAGCAGGCGGTCGAACTGGCGACCGTCGGTGGCAAAGTCCTTTCCGGCGTTGAACAGCGCGCCGAAGCGCTGTTGCACCTGGGTAATCAGCCCACCGATGGCGAGGCGCCCGCCGAGTTCCTGCTTGAGCCAGGCCGCGGCCGAAAGGTGATCGGCATGGACGTGGGTTTCCAGCAGCCAATCGACCGTCAGGCCCTGCTCCCGCACGTAAGCGGCAATGCGCTCGGCCCCGGCATGGGACGTGCGACCGCTGGCGGCGCAGTAGTCCAGCACCGGGTCGATGATGGCGCAGCGGCCGCTAGCCGGATCACTGACGACGTAGCTGTAAGAACAGGTGGCCGGGTCGAAGAAGGCTTCCACACGCGGTTTCATAGTGCGAGCTCCAATCCTGGTTTCTTCAGCTTAGTTTCAGGCTCAGCCGCCTGTACCCACCGTCCAGGCCTGCGTAAAGGAGCATCCCGCCCAGCATGGCCAGGAAAAACATCCAGGCCTGCCAATGGCCGGTCAGCAGCAGTACCACAGCCGGGCCCGGGCAGATGCCGGCGATGCCCCAGCCCGCACCGAACAGCAGGCTGCCGCCGATCAGCCGGCGATCAGGGCCACGCTTGGCGGGCAGTTGCATCGGCTGCCCCAGCCAGGACTCCGGCAGTCGCCTGGCAAGGCTGAAGGCCGGCAACGCAACGGCGATGGCACCGGCCATCACCAGGGCCAGGGACGGGTCCCAGGCGCCGGCCAGATCGAGGAAGGCAAGCACTTTGGCCGGGTCGGCCATGCCCGCGAGCAGCAGACCCAGACCGAATATCAGGCCGGCGAGAAAAGCACTGAGCTTGTTCACAGGCCACCTCCAATCAGGTGTCGCATCACATAGGTGGTGAGGAACCCCATCGCCATGAAGGCCAGGGTCGCTACCAGCGAGCGCGGCGACAGGCGCGCCAGTCCGCAGACGCCGTGGCCACTGGTGCAGCCGGAACCGTAGCGGGTACCCACCCCCACCAGCAGGCCGGCAGACAGCAGCGCCAGCCAACCCGCGTCGATCCGCACCTGCGGCGCCCCGGCGATTGCCGTCCAGAGCACCGGCGCCAACAACAGGCCGAGGAGGAACAGGGCCTTCTCGCCCAGGCCATCACCGGCGCGCTCGAGCAGGCTGCCGAGCAGGCCGCTGATGCCGGCGATGCGGCCATTGGCGAGGATGAACAGGCTGGCGGACAAGCCGATCAGCGCGCCACCGGCCAGGGCGCTCCAGGGCGTGAAAGAGAGCCAGTCGATTGTCATAGGGACTCCTGGCCGCGACGGCCACAAGGCTTCAGGTGGCGTGATCATATACCCCCAGGGGTATGTGATCCAGACGCTCAAAACCCTATGCGACGGGCTGCTAACGCCGCCACGAAAAACTCAGGTGTACTTGGTGAAGATGGCGCGAACGCGCTCGAGGGTGTCGCCTGCATCCTGCTCCGGGTCGAGCATGGCCTCTTCCAGCAGACACATCAGCATCTGCTGGTAGGCACGGTCGAGCGCCTTGCGCGAGGCGCTGAACTGTTGGGCGATAGCTTCACAGTCATCGCCACGGCGGATCATCGCCTGCAGGCCACGAATCTGCCCTTCAACGCGGGCCAGGCGCTTGAGCATGGCGTCCTGATGGGCGGCCACCACTTCGTTGGTCATTGGCTGTCTCTGCTGGCGATTACCCCGGGGGGTATGAAATTAGCGCAACGGCTCGCCATATGCACTGCCCTCCTTCAGGCCAGCGCCTCGACCCCGACCATGAACTGATCCGCGGGAACGGGCTTGCCGAACAGGAAACCCTGCAACGAATCGCAGCCAAGGCCGGTCAGGAACGCCTGCTGGGACTCGGTCTCCACCCCTTCGGCAACGATGCGCAGGTCCAGCGCCTGGCCGAGTGCGACGATGGCGGAAATGATCGCCGCGTCATCGCTGTCGCGCTCCAGGTCGCGAACGAATCCGCGGTCGATCTTCAGCTCATTGGCCGGCAGGCGCTTGAGATACAGCAGGCTGGAATAGCCGGTGCCGAAGTCGTCGATGGACAGGTCCACGCCCATTTCCGCCAATCGACCGAGGATGCCCAGGCTGGTGTCGGCGTCCTGCATGGCAGTGGTTTCGGTGATCTCCAGGGTCAGGCAGTTGGCCGGCAGCGCATATCGCTCCAAGGCCGCCTGGACACTGTCGATCAGCCCGGCATGACAGAACTGCAGGGCCGACAGGTTGACCGCCACGCGCCAGTCGCGTCGACCTTCGGCGTACCACTGGCTCATCTGCCGGCAGGCCTGGTCCAACACCCAATTGCCGATGGGAATGATCAGGCCGGTTTTCTCCGCCAGTTCGATGAACTGGTCGGGCATCAGCAGACCCCGGCGTGGGTGCTGCCAGCGCAGCAGCGCCTCGGCACCGATCACCCGGCGACCGTCACCGGCCGCGAACTTGGGCTGGTAGTGCAGCACCAGCTCACCGGCATCCAGCGCCTGGCGCAGGTCGTGGAGCAGCTGCAGTTGGTTGCGGGCGTTGGTGTTCATCGACTGTTCAAAGAAGCTATAACCGTTCTTGCCCGCGCCCTTGGCGTGGTACATGGCCGCGTCAGCATTCATCAGCAGCTCTTCGCGGGTGGCGCCATCGCCGGGATAGAGGGCGATGCCGACGCTGGTGGACACCCGCAGCTCCTGGCCAGCCACCTCGAAGACACTGCCCACAAGGGCGACGAGTTGGCTGGCAAGGGTCACTGCGTCATTCGGCTCGCCGAGGCTGGCCAGCAGCACGAATTCGTCACCGCCGATGCGCGCCAGGGTGTCCTCGGCGCGCAGGTGTTCGCGCAGACGCTGGGCCACGTCCCGCAGCAACAGGTCGCCCACATGGTGGCCGAAGGCGTCGTTGACCGGCTTGAAGCCATCCAGGTCCATGAACAGCAGGCCGAAGCATCCGCCATTGCGATTGACCTTGTGGATCGCCTGGTCGATGCGGTCCTCCAGCAACGTGCGGTTGGGCAGCTTGGTGAGGTTGTCGTGCAGAGCCAGGTGGGTCAGCTCCTGGTTGGCACGCTCCAGGGAACTGGCGAGCTGGGCGGTGCGCGCCTCCAGGCGGGCATCCAGCACCGAGGTCAGCAGGGCGATGGCCAGGATCGCCAGGGTGACCACTATCACCAGGCTGGCCAGCCAGCGGCTGTCGAGGCCGGCAACGGCCGCGCCGCAGATGCTGCCCAGCGGGAAGTTCGCCGCCGCCATACCGGTGTAGTGCATGCCGACGATGGCCACCCCCATCACAACGGCCGCCCCCGCCCGCGCCAGGCGCACATAGGGGGCGTCGTGGCGCAGGCGGAAGGCGATCCACAGCGCCGCACCGGAGGCGGCAACGGCGATGGCCAGGGAGAGGTAGAACAGGCCGGGGTCGTAGTCGATTCCCGGCACCATGCGCATGGCGTGCATGCCCAGGTAGTGCATGGAGCTGATTCCAGCGCCCATGGTCACGGCGCCACAGAGCAACTGCCAGACGGGCTGCTCGGGTTGGCTCACCAGCCACAGGGCGAAACCGGATACCAGCACGGCGATCAGCAGGGACAGCAGGGTCAACGGCAGGTCGTAGCCCAGCGGAATGGGCAGGCTGAAGGCGAGCATGCCGATGAAGTGCATGGACCAGATTCCAATGCCCATGGCGATGGCACCGCCTGCAATCCACAGCACCGCGCCACGTCCCTGGCTACGGGCCACCCGCCCAGCCAGGTCCAGCGCCGTGTAGGACGCCAGGATGGCCACCAGCAGGGAAATGAGAACAAGGGAGTAGTCGTAGCTGCCGGTGAGCATGAAGAACCTTTCATTCGAAAGAGCCGCCCCAGAACGGACGGCAAAACGGGAGGCATTCTAAACAAACTCGGAATGGGCAGTGAGACCGTATGGCAGATTGCCGCCATTCGAGCCAAGAAGATGGATTGCTCCATCTTTGGGGGCGAGTTCATTGGCCAACCGGGCCGCAGGTCCGGGCTTCATGACCGGGGGGGCAGCTTCGCCGCCCTTGGCGATTGAAATGGCTATGTCTGCAATACGTGTTGCAGGCAGCTGCATTGCTCGTAGGAGCTGGCTTGCCAGCGAATGGCCCCGTTTCGCTGGCAAGCCAGCTCCTACAAGGTTCTTGGACCGATGGCAAATCTCTCGCAACAGCCAACGCAGACATAGCCATTGAAATCGCCCCTACACGGTTTTGTCACCCATCCGGCGGTTCTACTCCGCGTAGGGGAATGGGTGCCGACATCACGATGGAGGTTCGGGTTTCGCCGAAGTGGTTGATGCTGCCGACGAACCGTTCCAGGTGGCGGATATCGCGGGTGACCACGCGCAGGATGAAAGAGTCCTGCCCGGTGACGTGCAGGCACTCCAGCACTTCAGGCATTTGCTGCAGCTGGGCGATCAGCCGCGCCTTTTGCGGCTGCGGAGTGGTCATGCCGATCAGCGCCATGACCGAGTAGCCCGCCTTCTCCGCCGAAACCGCAGCGCGGTAGGCCTCGATCACGCCGGCCTCTTCCAGGCGCTTGAGGCGCTCGGAGGTGGCCGGCAGAGACAGCGCTACCCGCGAGGCCAGGTCGGTCAGGGAAATACGCCCCTCGCGCTGCACGACTTGCAGGATTTTCCAGGACTTTGCGTCAAGCTCCATATTTTTCAGGCCTCCCCACCTCATCTCGTTAAATATTCAAGCGATCCGACGAAACTACCGTAGTTCCTGCATTCAAGCTCCAGGCAGTGCAGCGCAGAATATTCGCCATGTCCACTGCCTCCGGAGCCTGCGCATGGAAGCCCTGCTGTTTCTCAAGTCCGTCCTGATCGGCCTGTCCATCGCCGCCCCGGTTGGTCCCATCGGGTTGCTGTGCATCCAGCGCACCCTGGGCCACGGCGCGCGCATTGGCTTCATCAGCGGCCTGGGCGCGGCCGCGGCGGATGCCTGCTACGGCGCGCTGGGGGCCTTCGGCATTGGCGCCATCACCCGCGTCTTCGTCGTGCTCTCCACGCCACTCGCCCTCGCTGGCGCCCTGTTCCTGGCCTGGATGGGCCTGAAGATGCTGCGCGCCGCACCACCCAAGCGCGCCGCCAGCGCAGGCGACCCGGCCCGCGCACTGCCGGCCTTCGCCTCGGTGTTCGTGCTGACCCTCAGCAACCCGCTGACCATCCTTTCCTTCATCGCCATCTTCGCCACGCTGTCCGGCGGCGAGGCCCTTTCCGGAGCGGATGGCCTGGTCATGGTGCTGGGGGTGTTCTTCGGCTCCGCCCTCTGGTGGCTGGCCTTGAGCCTTGGCGTCTCCACGATTCGCCATCGGCTGGGCGTGGGCGCCATGCAATGGATCGACCGCACCGCCGGGGTCTTTCTGCTGGGCTTCGCTGCCTGGCAACTGGTGCGGGTGATCGTGTAGGGGTTCGTTTGAACTCACTTGGGTAGCCCGGTGCCATCGGCCGTTACGCCCGGTAATCCCCGCTTCCCCTCGCGCCCAGTCTTTTTGGGGTTTTATCGATGTATATCGGCCTTCCCACCTACATGGCGCGGCATTTGCTTACAGAATTGCGACCTGAACGGATAGATATCGATTTAGGCCCAACTCAGCTCACCCAAAGGTTGCCGCAATTGATCAAACACACACTCCCCCGCCTTCTGGGCGCCGCCTTGTGCGGCCTGCTCGCCACCCATTCCCTGGCCGAAGAGCGCACCCTGCGTGTCTACAACTGGTTCGACTACATCACCCCGCAGACCCTGGACACCTTCAAGAAGGAGAACGGCGCCAAGCTGATCTACGACATCTTCGACACCAACGAGGCCCTGGAAGCCAAGCTGCTCACCGGCAATTCGGGTTATGACGTGGTGGTGCCGTCCAACGTCTTCCTCGCCAAGCAGATCGAGGCAGGCGTGTTCCAACCGCTCGACCGCAGCAAGCTGCCCAACTGGAACCACCTGGACCCGCAGCTGATGAAGCTGATCGAGGCCAACGACCCGGGCAACCGCTTCGCCGTGCCTTACATGTACGGAACGGTGCTGATCGGCTTCAACCCGACCAAGGTCAAGGCGGCCCTGGGCGAGAACGCCCCGGTGGACAGCTGGGACCTGATCTTCAAGGAAGAGAACATCGCCAAGCTCAAGCAGTGCGGCGTCGCCCTGCTGGACTCGCCGTCGGAGATCCTGCCCATCGCCCTGCACTACCTGGGCCTGCCGCCCAACAGCAACGAGCCGAAGGACTACGACAAGGCCGGCGCGCTGCTGCAGAAGATCCGCCCCAACGTCGCCTACTTCCACTCCTCCAAATACATGGCCGATATCGCCAACGGTGACATCTGCGTGGCCGTGGGCTACTCCGGCAGCTTCTCCCAGGCGGCCAACCGCGCCAAGGAAGCCGGCAACGGGGTGGTGGTGGACATGCGCCTGCCCAAGGAAGGCGCACCGGTATGGTTCGACATGCTGGCCATTCCCAAGGGCGCGCAGAACCCCGAGGACGCCCATGCGTTCATCAACTACCTGCTACAGCCCCAGGTGATCGCCCCGGTCAGTGACTTCGTCGGTTACCCGAACCCGAACAAGGACGCCACCGCCCTGGTCAGCCCGGAAATCCGCAACAACCCCAACCTCTACCCCACCGCCGAAGCCCAGGCCACGCTCTTCACCCTGATACCGCTGGAGCGCAACGCCGAACGCGCCCGCACCCGTGCCTGGACGAAGTTGAAGTCGGGGACCTGACGGCCTCGCGGCTCTTGTAGGGGTGAATTCAATCGCGACGCCTGCGTTAGCGGTTGCAAGAGATTGACCCTCGGGCCTAGAGACTTGTAGGAGCTGGCTTGCCAGCGAAACGCCGCCATTCGCTGGCAAGCCAGCTCCTACGGGCAATGCAGCTGCCTACAACACGTAATGCAGACAGAGCCATTTCAAGCGCCAAGGGCAGCGCAGCTGCCCCCCCGATGCAATTCCACCACTCATTCCCCCTGCCTGAGCTTCCCCCCGCCGGGTCTATGCTTTCTGTCGCGTTCTCCAAAGCGTTGGCAGCCTGCCAAAAGAAGTGGCACAGGCACACAAGGGGTTGGCACGGGCAACAAGCTCCCCGCCGGCAGCCAGAGGCAGACTAGGACTGCAGATTTCTGCCCTGCACCCGCGATAAAGACCAATAATTCAGGGAGCCGCCCCTATGCGAATAACCAGGATCCTCGCCCAATCAACGCTGGCCCTGGGCGTCTCGCTCATCGGCCTCGGCAACGCAAGTGCCGAGCTGCCCGCTGATCCAGGCATCGGCCAGACCACTTTGCCCTTCCCACCGGAACCGCACCGCGCCTACATCGTCGACGTGGAGTTCGAGAACTTCGTCGCCGGCCGCGTGACCGTGGTCGACCCCGAGAAGAAAAAGATGCTCGGCATGGTAAGCACCGGCTTTGCCGCGCCCTCCACCCTGAGCCGCGACGGCAAGCTGCTGTACACCGCCGACCTGTTCTACTCCCGTGGTACCCGCGGCACCCGCACCGACGTACTCACCGCCTGGGACACCAGCAACCTGTCGCCGTCCTGGGAAGTACTGATCCCCACCAAGCGCGCCGAAACCCTGACCCAGCGCTACGCCCTGGGCACCAGCGCCGATGACCGCTTCGTCTACGTCTACAACTTCACCCCGTCCACCTCGGTGACCGTGGTCGATACCAAGGCGAAAGCCGTCGCGACCGAGATCGCCATTCCCGGCTGCGTGCTCAACTACCCGGTGGGCAAGCGCTCCTTCGCCTCCCTGTGTGGCGACGGCAACCTGCAACTGGTGACGCTGAACGACGAAGGCAAGGAAATCTCCCGTACCCACACCGCCTTCTTCGACCCGAACGCCGAGAAGCTGGTGGAGCGCGCCTACGCCGTGGGTGACACCTACTACTTCGTCACCACCACCGGCACCGTGCGCGGCGTGGATTTCTCCGGCAAGTCGCCGAAAATCCTCGAGGCCTGGGAACTGGTCAGCGATGCCGCCGAGAAGAAAGCCGGCTGGGCACCGGGCGGCTGGCAACTGATCACCGTCGCGCCCAAGCTGAACCGCCTCTACGTGTTGATGCATGACGCCCATGAGCCGATGAAGTGGGAAGACCCGAGCCCCTTCGTCTGGGTCTACGACCTCAAGACCCAGAAGCAAATCGGCACCCTGGAAGCACCCAACCCGATCTGGAGCCTGCACGCCACCAGCGATGACCAGCCCCTGCTGCTGGGCACCAACATCAGCGGCGGCCTGGAAGTCTTCGACCTGAAGAGCGGCAAGCACACCGGCACCATGGAACGCATCGCCAAGACGCCGATCCAGGTCCTCAGCCACTGACGAGGTGCAGCCATGCAACCTGATCCTATCTTCGTCATCGCCGCCGCCGTTGCGGTTGCGGTGATCCTGGCCAGCGCAGCGACCCACAAGCTGCGTGCGCCGGCGCGCTTCGCCAACCAGGTGGAGGATTACCAGTTGCTGCCGCGCGGCCTGGTACGCCCGGTAGCACGGGTACTGCCCTTCATCGAAGTGGCCGTGGCCTTCGCCCTGCTGGTACCCGCCAGCCGCCCGGTTGCCGCATGGGTCGCCGCCGCCCTGCTGGCCGGTTACGCCGGGGCCATCGCGATCAACCTGTGGCGCGGCCGCCGCGACATCGACTGCGGTTGCGCTGGCCCCGAACAGGCCCAGCCGATCCGTCCGGTGCTGCTGGCCCGCAACGCCGTACTGGTGGGCCTGGCGCTGATCGCCAGCCTCGCCCCCCTCAGCCGCGAGCTGGGCGTTTTCGACAGCTTCGTCGTGATCGCCTCCAGCGCCGTGGCCCTGCTCATCTATGCCGCTGCCGATGGCCTGATGGCCAACGCTCCCCGTCTGCTCAAACTTATTGGAAGGTGAATTATGGAAGCCCTGATCGTTTCCAACGTCCTGCTCTGGTGCCTCTTGATTGCCCTGGCCTTCGCCGTGATGGGCCTGGTTCGCCAGATCGGCGTACTCCACGGCCGCCTGGCCCCGGCCGGCGCGCTGATGGTCGACAAAGGCGTGGCCGTCAACGAACCCGCCCCCAAGGTCACCGCCGCCGACCGTAACGGCCGCCCGGTCAACTTCGGCTATGCCGGCGAGAAAGCCCAACTGCTGTTCTTCCTCTCGCCCACCTGCCCGATCTGCAAATCCCTGCTGCCGGCCATCAAGTCCATCGCCAAGGACCAGGCCGACCGCCTCGACGTGATCTACGTCAGCGACGGCGACATGGATGCCCAGAAGGCGCTGATCGCCGAGCACAAGCTGGAAGACGCCACCTACGTAGTCGGCCCGGAAGTGGGCATGACCTACCAGATCGGCAAGCTCCCCTACGCCGCACTGATCGACAACGCCGGCGTGCTGCGCTCCAAGGGCCTGGTGAACTCCCGCGAGCACCTCGACAGCCTGTTCGAAGCCGAGCACCTGGGCAGCGCCACCCTGCAGCAGTACCTGCACAACCACTCGCACGCCCACGGCGCACACAACCACTGAGGAAGGGAGCTCTCCATGAAACTGCTAGACCGCCTGTTCGAGCGCTCCACGCGCCACGTCGCTGACACCACTTCGCGACGCAAACTCCTCGCCCGCCTGGGCTCGCTGATGGTCGCCGGCGCCGCCCTGCCGGTGCTGCTGCCCATCGACCGCACCAGCAAGGCCCTGGCCGCCGAAGCCCCGAAAGCCGGCGATCCGGGTGACCCCAACAGCTGCGACTACTGGCGCTACTGCTCCATCGACGGCTTCCTGTGCAGCTGCTGCGGCGGCTCGGTGACCTCCTGCCCGCCCGGCACCGAGGCCTCCCAGGTGACCTGGATCGGCACTTGCCGTAACCCGGCCGACAACAAGGACTACATCATTTCCTACAACGACTGCTGTGGTAAGCACAGCTGCGCCCAGTGCGCCTGCACCCGCAACGACAGCGAAGAGCCGATGTACCGTCCGTTCAACAACAACGACGTGAACTGGTGCCTGGCAGCTAAATCGCACATCTACCACTGCACCGTCTCCATCATCCGCGGCGTCGCCATCTGACTCCGGAGGGCCGCCATGCGTTACCTGTTGATTGCTGGACTGATGTGCGCCATGGCGGCCCCGCTGGCCCTGGCCCGCGCCATTCCAGACCCGAACCAGAAACACGCACCGGGCAACGAAGAGCTGCAAAAGCCCATCGCCCAGGCGGGCTACAGCACCCCGGTGAACTACCAACTGCAATGCGCCGGCTGCCACCTGGGCGACGGCACCGGCTCAAAGGCCAACGACACGCCGAAGATGAAGGACTTCGTCGGCAACTTCCTCAAGGTAGAAGGCGGTCGTGAGTTCCTGGTGCGAGTGCCGGGCATGTCCCAGTCGGCGCTGAACAACGCCCAACTGGCCGACCTGCTCAACTGGCTGATGCGCAAGGACGGCATGGCCGGCACGAGCGTGCCGGACAACTACCAGCCCTACACCGAGGCCGAAGTGGCCGCAGTCCGCAAAGTCGCCCTGCTCAACCTGCCCGAAACCCGCGCAGGCCTGATCAAACAGATGCGCGAACAAGGCATCGCCATCGACGACGGCATGGACGACGCCTACTGAGTTTTATGCTGGACGGCTTGTGCCCGCCTTCATGGCGGGCTTTTTTTGCGCGCGAGAAAAAGCGACGTAGGTTGGTGCGGGCGGCGTTCCGCTAGAGCGAAGCGAAACCCAACGGACGGCCCCGCAAGCGGTGTCGGTTTGGACGGCCAAAGCACAACGTTGTCGGTTTCCCGGCTTTGAAGTGCGTAGGTGGGGGATGTAGTGGTGCTGTCGGCCAGAAGCATTCGCTCGCCGAAGCCCGCTGCCACTCCTCTCCAGTCGTTCGTAGATATCTACAAAGCCAGGGCCGATTCAGAGAGCCAGATCCCTTGCTCTCTCCGCAATTTGAAGTCTCACCCGGATCGCCCAGATATCTCGTAGACGGAGCGGGGCTTTTTGCCCAACCAGTTTTCCTTTGTTCCAGGCTTGGCGGCTACAGATAGCAATGGTGTTCATGGTTTGCCCTCCACGTGAGGGAGGACAAGGATCGCCAGTCATGACACAGGGCGCTAACCGGCCAGAAGCGGTCCATGGCAATAGACTGGCGCCGTGGGAATCAAGTAGTGTTTCCTGTGAGTTTGCTGCCGAAGCTTTTCAAGCAGCCTCGGCTTGTCCCCATGTCGCATTTCTCCCTGAGGCTGTTGCACATCCCGCGACCATCCTCAAGCTGAACAAGGACTTATCAAGCGACAAGGAACGTTATCCGGCAGCAATGTCGCCTAATAGTAGTTAGATCGCAAGGAACCCCTGTGCCGGACTACCTTGGTCACTTTCCAGAGCCATTTCTCGAAGACATGGTTCAAGGTCGCTGCCTCCCATTTGTCGGGGCGGGCTTCTCGCTTAATGCCAAAATCCCCAAGGGCAAGAAGATGCTCGATTGGGACGGATTGGGGAAGAAAGTGGCAGCAGCGCTGCCCGAATACCAGTACACATCAGCAGTTGAGGCACTATCCGCCTACTCGCATGAGTTCACTCGGGTGAAGCTAGTCGAACTACTTTCGTCGGCGCTACTCATCACGACGATCCAGCCAGCAAAGACGCACGAAGAGTTCTGCAGGCTTCCCTTTGAACGCGTGGTGACGACCAATTTCGACTTTCTGCTAGAGCAGGCGTACGCACGAATCAGCAAGTACTGCATTCCTCTAATCTCAGAGGATCAACTCGCGGTAGGTGACTCTCAAGCTGGGGTCAGGCTGCTTAAGCTCCACGGCGACCTCCACCACCCAAATCGCCTGGTCGTTACAGAGGAGGACTACGACGCGTTCCTCACGAGCCTCCCCTTGCTTGCTACTCACCTCTCAAGCCTCCTGATAGATCACACCGCGCTCTTCATCGGCTACAGCCTCGATGACCCTGACTTCCGACAGATTTGGCAAGTGGTCAAGGATCGACTGGGGGCACTTCGGCGACCAGCTTACGTGCTCCAAGTTGGAGCACCTGCGCATACCGTAGCGCGTTATGAGCGCCGAGGTGTGAAGGTCATCAATCTTCCGAAGACACCAAATCGGTCGTACGGAGAAATCCTGGAGATCGTCTTCCGAGAGCTTCTGGAGTACTGGTCCTCTAAGATCATCTCTCTTAGTACGGCCACGGAACCAGAGCCGCAAGCCGAGCTGTCGCTTCCATCAAGCGCCCAGAGTCGCCTCGCGTTCTTCTCTGTCCCAACTCGGTATGCTGCAGTCTACAAGGCTCGCATATACCCGATTGCCGAGCGATACGGCTTCAGCCCAATCATGGCTACCGATGTGGCCACCCCGGGCGACAATCTCATGGCCAAGGTGTACGCGCTCATTGAGCGTTCTGCCATCGTATTTGCCGACCTAAGCTCGCCAAACACCATGCTGGAAGTAGGTATGGCTCTCTCTAAAGAGGGCATGGCCAAACCTCTGATCTTGATTACCGAAGATCAGGCGACCGTGCCTTTTGATATCGCTAGCCACCAAGTCATAAGACGCCCTCGGTCGCTGGACGAGGAGTCTCCTACCTTCATTAAGGCAATTGAGGCTGCGTTTGCCGAAGCATTCTCTCGAATTTCCCCATCCCTAGAAGATGAGCCAAATCGACTCCTTCAAAAGAAGGAGTACCGCGCAGCGGTCTTAGCTGCCTTCTCACTTCTCGAGCACGATCTTCGACAACTGCTCGAGCTCTCTGGTCTTGACAGCTTTGCCTCTCGATCAAGCCTCGGAATGCTGCTCGAATACGCGAAAAAGGAAGAGGTCTTTACCGTCAAGGAATATCAGCGCATTCGGGCCCATATGATCGTCCGAAACCGAATCGCTCACACTCGCGTTGAAGTCTCGGCCGCGCAAGCTAAGACTATCGTCCGCGAAATCGCGGGCGCGACGGCAAAGCTCCGAGATGCGAATCTAACCCGTCGGTCCAGCGTACCCACAACGGCATAGCCTTTGTGGGCCGCATACCTCCAAAGTTAGGCGATGGCCGCTCCTGGCCGTTCATTGCCGGTCTTGACCGGCAAAAATCGACCCTTTGCAGCCACTCGAGGTATCTACCAAACAAAGGGCGATTTAGCACCCTCAAAGTTATGGCCAAATGACATCTTCGCCGGTACATTCCTGTACCCGTTGCTCCGTGGAAAGAGGAATGGGGGCTCGGCCCCGCCGTTAAATGGGTATGGACTGAGAGATAGAAGGATGAAGGATCCAGATGCTAGCTCCAGCGCAGCGGGGTATGGCTACCAGTACGAACGCGCGCTGTACCGCATCTTCACAGCACCCAACGCGCAGACCAGGTTCGGCATTGAAACGGCTGATGATGTTGAAGAGGTCAGCCAGACAGAGACAGGTTCTCGGCGTGTGTCAGAGCAAGCGAAGCTCTCTGTGCAACCTCGCAAAAACCCACTGCAAGACAGCAGTAGAAACCTGTGGAAGACACTCCGCATCTGGTTGAGCGGGTTAGCGGCTGCTCGAAAAGAGTATGAGGAATTGCAGTTTCTCCTCGTCACGAACCGCGTGCTTAAGAAAGGCACGCTGGCTATGCGGCTTTCTGATGCCCTTTCAAAGCAAGATGTGGCAGACGCGGTCATTGCGCTTCGAACGCATGCCGGTGGCATGACAGGCAAGCCTGGCGAGATCGCTCGGGATGTCATCGCCTACTCGGACGCCGACTTGGCATTTCTGATCGAGCACATGTCCATTGAGGACGGCCAGCTCAATGCCCAGATGAAGCAGCGTGTGATCGCTTCTCTCCACCTCCCGGAGGACGCGGTGGCGAATGCTGAGGACATCTACCATGGTCTGGTCGGTTTCCTGTTCGACCGTTGCCAAGAGACCTGGGTAGCCCGAAAGCCTTTCTGGACGACCGCTCAGCCTTACTACAACAAGCGCCAAACGCTCGTTGAAGCGTTCATGAATGGCCCTTGGGAACCTTTGCCCTTCGAGAAAACCGAGTTCGCAGAGTGGGCTGAGAAAATCGACCCTGCGGACATGCTGTTCGTGGAACAGCTCAACAAAATCAACATGCCGAAAGACCTGCTGATGAAGCAATTCGGCTTCTACTGTGCCGCCTACTCTGAGCGCATCCGCCTTCTGGAATCAGGTGCAGTTCTGGCCAAGGACTTTGATGTAGCTGAGCGTGTGCTCAGTGATCGCTGGGAGGCGATCAACGACCGCCACCAGTTGGACAATATGACGTCGCTAGATGACTACGGCACTGCTGATTACAGATCTGTGATGACAAAAACCTTGTTTCCAGAAACCTTTCCCATGAAGGTTGGACGGGTGAACTCCACGGCTCAGTACCTGTTCAGCGGCACCTATCACAGGATGGCCAACGCCGATGGAACACACTCGCCCATCCATTGGCACCGTGACGCACCGACCTCGGAGGATGAGTCATGAGTGAGGTGTATCTGGATCATCAATTGATCCACAACTCTTCATTGGCCTGCTTTCTCCTGACGCACTTCATAGGCGAATACCAAGAGGCAGGGCTCGGGCAAACCCCGGATCTACCGAAACTGATGTTGGTGCTGCCGCTGGTGTGGAATCAGCGCTCACGCGACGCGTTGAGCAAGCGCACCAGCCGCTCCACCTTGGGTGCAGTGCTCAGGGAGACCCCGGTGTTGAAAATTGATCTGCAGCGAAGGGTGTCCGCTCATGCGGCTACCACCCTACAAGGGCTCAATCTCGCCGTCTCTTCGCGTCTGGTTGGAAAGATCGGCCCCAAGGGAAGTGAGACCAGCTTCCAAGTCCTGGTCGATCCTTGGCCACGAGGCATCAAGAGCACCATCCCCGCGGCCATGCTGCAGACCACTGAGAAACTGGCGAAGTGGTTTGCCACCGACACGACAGAGAACCTGTACAAGCTCTTGTTTGGGATTCCCAATGAAATTCACGATTGACGCAGTCATCCTCTGGCCTCGCTGTCCTGGCTTGGAGCCACGAGTCATTCCCTTTCAAGACGGGAAGATCAACATCATTTATGGGCTGAGCGGCACCGGCAAGTCGTCAATTGTCCACATCATTGACTATGTGCTGGGCGCGACCAAGTGCCAGATTCCAATCGGTATAATCCGCGACACAGTCGAGTGGTTCGGGATGAAAATCCGCCTTCTCGATACCACCTACGTCGTAGCGCGACGCACTCCAGGAAACTCCCAAGGCTCCAACGAGCTTTGCATGCTGGAGGTCGACGATGAACAGATCCCGGACTCCGTTTACCGTACCCACTCCTTGGGGCAGTACAAAGCCGCCTTTGATGGCATGGTTCGGGTCAGTGATCTCCCCCACTCCGATGATGAGGAGCCGTCCAGCTTCGATCGCCGCAGCTCCTACCGCGACATGGCGGCGTTCAACTTCCTGCCTCAGCACATCGTGGCAAACCCCAACACCCTGTTCTTCAAAACCGACTCGTTTGCTCACAAGGAGCGCCTGACGCGAGCCATGCCCTACGCGCTCGGTATGGTGGATGCAAACTACATCATGAATGAACGGCGTCGGGATGAAGCGCAGCGCGAGCAGGATCGGCTGCGTAAGCAGCTAGCAGTCCACGATGCGGCCAAGGCGAGCCACTACGCTGACGTCGACCAACTGTTTGATCGCTGCATTCAGCTGGGCTTGCTTGAACGCACAAGCCCCCAGGGCGCTCAGAAAGTCGAACTGCTTAAAAAGGTCGTCATCGCTACCCATGAAGGGCGGCTTGAGCAGACACTCCTGGAACCTCAACGACTGCATATCTCAGAAAAGCTGAAGGTGGTCATCGAGGAAGTTGGGAAGCAACAACGTATCGTTGACGAACTTGATGCCCAGATCGATGGCTTTGACCACCTGGCGCGTAACAGCAAGCAATTCGTCGCAGCGATTGATACTGAGAAGTCCCATGTCATTGGGCTCGACTGGCTCAAGCAGAGCGTCTCTGATGGTGGGCACTGTGTGGCCTGCGGCTCATTCACCAACGCCTTGCCTATGGTGATCGAGAACCTGGAAGAGAAAGTCAACAAGGTTACCCGGATTTCGGACGCGCTCAAGGACAACCCCGTCGTCGACAAGCAACTGGCAACGCTGAAACGGCAGCGCGCCAAAGAGGAGCGTGAGCTGTCGCGTTTGATGCGGGAGCAGGCGCGCTTGATCCAAGAGGATGAGCGTACCCGAAATGCCATTGGCCAGATCTACTATGTGGCGGGTGAGATCAGCAGACTGATCAAGCAACTGGATGGCTCTGAAGCGGATGAAGGTCTGAAGAAGCGCATGACCGAGCTGGAAAGCCTGATTCGGCATTACAACTTCCAGATGTCGTTGACCGACATGGCTGAGCAAGAGCGCAAGGTGGATGCCCAGTTAGCCCCGATGTTCGAGGGCTATGCGGATCAGTTCGGCTTGAACGGAACGCCTGGCGCTGAGATTTATCTGGACAGGAAAGAGCTCACGCTTCGTTTCGATTCTCACGGCCAGCGGGATTACCTCTGGGAAATCGGCAGTGGTGCGAACTGGATGGGTTATCACATCGCGACGTTCCTCGGGATCCATGAATACTTGTCGAAGGAAGAGAATCGCAGGCTCCCGCCTTTCAGCTTCATCGTGATCGACCAGCCGAGCCAGGTCTATTTCCCAAGCAATACCGGTGGCATCAACGCACTGGATGCGGGTTTCGAAGCGGTGAATCAAGCCCGGCCAGCGGATGTCGTTGCCACGCGCCGAATCTTCGAAGTCTTGGCTGAAGGCCTCAAGCGTGCAGGCCATTTCATTCAGATCATTGTCCTTGAACATGCTGGCCCGGACATCTGGGGACAGGTCGCTGACACCGTGCCCGTAGCGGCGTGGCAGAGCAAGGACGACGGACTCATCCCTGCCCACTGGATCCACCGTCACAATGACTTAGCGTAAGTACACGTGGCCAGTTGTGTTGCTCGGGCACAACTGGCTTAGGTGTTAATCAGATTGGAAAAGGGGACAGATTTATTTACTGGGCAACAGTCCGCTTCTGGCCGATAGCAGCCCCTTCCGTATCCCCTTGCCCTCCCCCTCCTCTATCCCTATCCTGCCCCGGCCACGGTCAATCCCGTGGCCGGGTTTGACAGCCTGTTAGCTAGGCGCGATTGCGCCACAAGGTGCATGCGAAAAACGGCGGACGTTTTTTGCAGGCCTCCACGCGTATGCAGTTTTTGAACTGCACTGCTCTATGGCGGATCGCGCGGGGAGGCCCTCGGGTCTGCCGGGTCCTAGCTCCGGTCTGTCAACCCCGCGTGGTCCGTCACCCTTCGACTGACAGCGGACGGTGACGACTCCAAGGACTAGAGCTAGGAGCTTCACCATGCACGACGCATACACCCCCATCCTTTTCCATCACCACACCCACCGCCTGCGCGCCGTGATGATCGACAACCAGCCCTGGTTCGTCGCCCATGACTTTGCCCAGTTGATGGGTGTTCGCAATGCCCGTCGCTTGCTCCATGCCCTGGAGCGTTTTGAAAGGCGCACCGTTTTGCTGGCGAGCGCCAGCGGCCTTCATGAAGAAGTGGAAGCCATCAGCGATGCCGGGGCCTACAAGGCGCTGTTTCGCTTCGCGCGACCCGCGCATGCCGAGATCAGTCGCTGGCTGAGCGAGGTGCTGGTGCCGACGCTGCACGACTATCACCGTGACCCAAGTGCCGAGCCGCGACGGGCTTTTATCAGTTGGGCCAACCGGCAGGTGGGTGTGGTGCGTTGGCAGCGGGAGCTGTGGGTGGCCTGGCGGGATTTGCCGGCATTCATTGCGGACGGCGTGGAGGTGTCGCCATGAGTGCTTCCCATGAAGAGCGCCGGGTCCGGCAGTTGGTGCAGCGGTTGGAGGCGCGGCTGCATACCACTCAGGTAATTGCCGAGGTGTTGATGGATAACGCGGCACTGCGCGACGGCGATCCGGGGCCTTACCTCAACGAGTACCGGGAAGGCGCCCTCCTGGATGCGGTGATTCACTTGTCCCGCAGTAGCCACGAGGATTTCTGCCAACTGGTGGAGATGGTGAAGTTGCCGATTGGGCGGCGTGTGCTGTGACGTGAGGGCTCGGTGTTGTGGGGGTTGTTTCTTCGCGACTGAAGTCGCCTCCACAGGACCGGGCCCAACGTTCGAGCGAGGATTGATTTCCCTCACCCCTGCCCTCTCCCAAAGGGAGAGGGGGTTGGCCGTGCGCTGCAGGTGATTGGGTACGGCGTCCGGGGCAACTGAAATCGCCGCCACAGGAAAGTTGGGCGAATTCACCGCGTTGTTGCAGCTATTCCATATCGCTATGGCCTGCATCGTACTGTTGTATTAGTTGCCGCGAAGTTCGCTTGGCTAGCATCGGCGCAGTTGTCCTGCCGATGAGAACAATAAATGAACTTAGGAAAGATCATCAGTCGAAGTGCCCTGTACTGGCCCGACTACGAGGCGGTTGTCGATAGCCGGCAACGGATCACTTTCGCGCAGCTGGAGGCCCGCACCAATCGTCTTGCCTCCGGGCTCCAGGCCCTGGAGCTGACCCGAGGCGCCCATGTGGCGATTCTGGCGCTGAACCGGGTGGAGCTGGTGGAAGCGGAGATCGCCTTCTACAAGTCCGGCATGGTCAAGGTGCCGATCAACGCCCGCCTCTCCCTGGACGAAATCCTCCAGGTCCTTGACGACTCCCACAGCCAGGCGGTGCTGGCCGACGGCCGCTTCGCCGCTGCCCTCCACGCCCGTCGCAGTGAAGTGCCGCGCCTGCGCTGGATCATCTCCCTCGACGACGAAGCTGGCGACGCCCGCTATCCGGACGTGCTGGAACGTGGCAGCGAGGCCCCGGTGCACTGTGATCCAGACGACGATGACCTGGCGGTGCTGCACTACACCTCTGGTAGCTCCGGCGTACTCAAGGCCGCCATGCTCAGTTTCGGCAACCGCAAGGCGCTGATCCGCAAGAGCATCGCCAGCCCTACCCGGCGTGCTGCCCCGGGCGATGTGATGGCCCATGTGGGCCCCATCACTCATGCCAGTGGCATGCAGATCATGCCGTTGCTGGCCGTGGGCGCCTGCAACCTGCTCCTGGAGCGCTACGACGACCATCTGCTGCTGGAAACCATCCAGCGCGAGCGGGTCACCCGTTTGTTCCTGGTGCCGGCCATGATCAACCGCCTGGTGAACGTCCCGGAGGTGGAGCGTTTCGACCTCTCCAGCCTGCGCCTGGTGATGTACGGCGCCGCCCCCATGGCTCCTGCCCTGGTGAAGCGCGCCATCGACGTATTCGGGCCGATCCTGGCGCAGGGCTACGGTGCGGGCGAGACGTGCTCCCTGGTGACGGTGCTGACCGAACAGGACCACCTGATCGAGGGCGACGACCAGCGCCGCCTGGCCTCCTGCGGCCGCTGCTATTTCGAGACCACCCTGCGGGTGGTGAACGATGCCTTCGAGGACGTAGGCCCCGGCGAGATCGGCGAAATCGTGGTCAAGGGCCCGGACATCATGAAGGGCTACTGGCAGGCGCCGGAGCTGACCGCCGAGGTCATGCGCGACGGCTATTACCTCACCGGCGACCTGGCCACGGTGGACGAGCGCGGCTACGTGTTCATCGTTGACCGCAAGAAGGAAATGATCATTTCCGGCGGTTTCAACATCTACCCCACCGAAGTGGAACAAGTGCTCTACAGCCTGCCCCAGGTGTTCGAGGCGGCCGTGGTGGGCGTACCGGACGAGCAATGGGGCGAGGCAGTCCGCGCGGTGGTGGTCCTGAAACCGGGCGAGAGCCTGAGCGCCGAAGCCATCATCGAGTATTGCGGGCGTTCCCTGGCGGGTTTCAAGAAGCCCCGCGCGGTGGATTTCGTCAAGGAACTGCCGAAGAACCCCAACGGCAAGGTCGTGCGCCGCCTGATCCGCGAAGCGTACTGGCAGAACAGCGAACGACGTATCTAAGGGAGACAGGCAAATGCTCAAACCAAGCGAGAAGGCCAGTCGCGTTATCGACGGCATCAACACATTTGTCCGCGACGAACTCGACCCGCTGGTGCAGCGGGAAGGTATCACCTGGGGCCAACCGGTCGCCCGGCCCCTGCTGCGGGATATCTGGAAGCGCTCCTGCGAGTTGGGTTTCTACAACGCCCTGCTACCGGAAAACCTGGGCGGCGCCGGACTCAGCATTGCCGAACTCTGTGCAGTGAAGGAGGCGGCGGTGCTGACCGGCTCGCCCCTCGCCCCGCACATACTGGGCGAACTCTCCGGGCCACCCCGTATCGGCCACTTGTTCCGGGTCGCCAGCGACTTCCAGGTGGACGCCTTCCTGAAGCCGGTGTGCCGGGCGGATAAGGCCGTGTGCTTTGCCCTGACCGAGGCGGAAGCCGGTTCCGACGCCACCGCCATCCGTACCGAAGCCCGCCGCGAGGGTGACCATTACGTACTCAACGGCGCCAAGCGCTACATCTCCGGCGCTTCCTACGCCGACATCGCCGTGCTGCTGGCGGTGACTGAGCCGGGGCGCGGCCCCCAGGGCATTTCGGCATTTTTCGTCGACCTCACTGCCGACGGGGTTCAGGTGGACAGCGACTACTCGGTGATGTCCGGTGGCGGCGCCCACGGCAACATCCTGCTGGAAAACGTCCGCGTCCCCGTGGAGAACCGCATCGGTGACGAAGGCGCTGGCTTCAAGCTGGCCATGGGGCGCATCACGCTGAACCGCCTGCTGCACTGCCCAACCATGCTCGGCATGGCGGGCCTGGCCCTGAACCTGTCAATGGACCACGCCCGCACGCGCAAGCAGTTCGGCCAGCCCATTGCGCTGTTCCAGTCCATCAGCCACATGCTCGCCGACATGGCCACCGAGCTCCATGCGGCACGCAGCATGATGTTCGCCACCGCCCTCAGCAACGACGCCGGCGGCGATATCAAGGTCGAGGCATCGATGTGCAAGCTGTACGCCTCGGAAACCGCCTTCCGCATCGCCGACCGTGCGGTGCAGATCCACGGCGGTTCGGGGCTTGTTGCGGGCCATCCCGTCGAGTGGCTGTTCCGCGCGACGCGCATGATGCGCATCCTGACCGGCACCAGTGAGATCCAGCGCAACACCATCGCCAAGGGTATTCTGATGCCCGGTTGAAGCGCCCTGCAGTACCCGTCTGGCCGGGGAAGCCGGACGGGGTCGTCTACAACTACAACAAGAGCATCCCCATGAACCGAGACAACACTGCCTTCCGCCCTGCCAGCGCCTGGACCATTGCGGTCCTGCTGGCCTTCATGATGCTGGTCAATTTCCTCGACAAGGTGGTGATCGGCCTGGTCGCCGTGCCGATGACGGAGGAGCTGGGCCTGACCCCCACTGAATTCGGCCTGATCGGCGGAGCCCTGCATTGGCTCTTCGCCGTCTCCGCTGTGGTCGGCGGTTTTCTCGCCAACCGCCGGCCTACCCGCACCCTGTTGCTGGGCATGGGGCTTTTCTGGGCGCTGATCCAGCTGCCCATGCTGTTCGCCAGTTCCCTCTGGATGATCGTCGCCTGCCGTGTGCTGCTGGGCATCGGTGAAGGCCCCGCCTCCCCGGTGGCGACCCACGCCCTGTACAAGTGGTTTCCCGATGATCGCCGCAGCCTGCCAGTCGCGCTGTTGCACTCCGGTAGCGCCATGGGCCTGCTGGTGGCCGGCGCCATGATCCCCTGGATCAGCCTGCACTACGGCTGGCGCACCAACTTCGCCGTGCTGGCAGCCATTGGCCTGGTCTGGTGCGCCCTCTGGTTGCTGCTGGGCCGGGAAGGCACCCTCGACAACCTGCGCGCCGGCCAGGTGACCCCGGATACCCACCGCGTGCCCTACCGCCGCCTGCTGACCGATGGCAGCGTGCTGGGCAACTACGCCTGCCACTTCGCTGCCAACTGGTCCCTGGCGCTGACCCTGACCTGGGTGCCGAGCTACCTGGAAGTGGGCCTGGGTATCGACCCGCTGAACACCGGCCGCATGTTCGTCCTCTTCGTGGTGGTGACCACACCGCTCAGCCTGTTCATGGCCTGGCTGTCCCAGCGCCTGCTGCATCGCGGCGTGCCGTCACGCCTGGCTCGTGGCGCTTTCGTCTCGGGCTGCCTGATCGTCGCCGGGCTGTTCTCCGCGTCGCTGATCCTCCAGGAGCTTTCGGTCACCACGCGCATCATCACCCTGACCCTGAGCGGCGGCCTGGCACTGGTGATGTACTCGGTGGGGCCGGCGATGCTGGCGGAGTTCACGCCCAGCAGCCAGCGCGGCGGCATCCTCGCCATCGGCAATGCGGTGGCCTCGCTGGCCGGGCTCTCGGCCCCTGTGGTCACCGGCCTGCTGGTGCATGGCGCCGGTGCCGGGCATCCGCAGGGCTACGCCCAGGGCTTCCTGGTGTGCGGCGGCGTGCTGATCGTGGCGGGCCTGATCGGCCTGGTGACGATGAACCCGCAGCGCTCCCGCGAGCGACTGGCTCAGGACGACTCGCCCGCGCTCGGCTCCAGGGCCTGAGCCTCCTCCTCGTCGACGCGCTCGATCAGGCTGCCGCGCCAGCGGCCTTCCCGCACCGCATCCAGCAGGATCGTGCGCACCAGGTCCCGCATGCAGGACGCGGCGAAGGACAGCGGCTTGTGGATCGAGTGGGCGATGGACACGGTGCGGGTGATGCGCGGTTCCACCACCATCCGCGCGCCAGTCGGTTCGAATAGCTCCACGAGCGGCGGCCAGTTGCAGATGGTCGCCGCCAACCCACTGCGGACCAGGCTGGCAATCCCCGGGGCTGACTGCTGTTCGTAGGCCACGTTGAGCACCACCCCCGCCTCCATCGCCGCCTGCTCGATGCGTCGCCGCAGGTGCAAGGCACGCGGCGCCACCACCAGCCGCGTGGCGGCCGCCTCGGCCAGGGTGATGGGGGTGTTCTTCTCGGCCTCGCTGGCCGGCCCCACCCAATACAGGTCCTCGCTGAAGATGGGTTCGGCGGCTACGTGCTCCAGCTCCTCGGCATTGGGCACCACGCCGAAGTCCACCTTGCCCAGCTCGATGGCCTGGCCGCCCTCGCGGGTGAGGCCGTCGCACACCGTCAGGGTGATGCTGGGGAACTTCTCCGCCGCCCGCGAGATGATCTCCGGCAGCAGCAATGCCGAGGCGGTAGCAGGAATGGAAACGGACACATGCCCCTTGGGATCACCGCGCGTCGAGGTCAGTTCGTCCTTCACCGAATCCAGCTTCTGCACTACCGAACGCGCCACCTCGTAGAGGCGCCGGCCGGCATCGGTCAGGGCTACGCCATCGTGCTGGCGCTCCAGCAGCTGTATTTCCAGCTCGCTTTCCAGCAGACCGATCTGCCGGCTCAGGGCCGGCTGCGCGATGAAGGAGCGGCGCGCGGCGGCGGAGAAGCTTCCTGCCTCGGCGATGGCGATCAGGTAGCGGAGCTGCTTGAGGGTCATAGGGGTCTCGCTGGCTATGCCGAAGTGATATGGCAACTATCGGAAGACACTATTTGTCGGGGTTCCGGGGCGCCCCTAGTATCGCTTAAACATCCGACAGAAGGGAGTATCCGCAACTTCACCCAACTACGCAGAACAATAAGTAAAAGGCAACCAGAGCCAACTTCCCACCTCGATATCCATTCTGCCGAATAGTGTCGATTCGTCGCTCAAGCGGCCGGGATTCCTATTGCCTGGATATACCCGAACTTGTTGTGCCTGCGCCTGAAACTTGGTTCTCACTCGAAAACAAAGAGGATAATGAGTGATGAGATTCAATATGCGCGGCATTATTCGTCCGCCTTTTCTCCTATTGCCGCTGAGTTGCCTTGTCAGTCATGCACTGGCAGCCGATTTCCAGATCGGCGAGATCGAGGGCCAACTGGATTCCTCGCTCTCCATCGGCACCAGCATCTCTACCGCCAACCCCGATCCGAAGCAGCTCAATAGCGCCACCGGCGACGACGGCAGGCGCAACTTCCGCTCGGGCGACGCCTTCTCCGGCATCTTCAAAGGCACCCATGACCTGCAGTTGAGCCACGGTGACGTCGGCGTCTTCGTGCGGGGCAGCTACTGGTACGACTACGTCCTGCGGGACCAGGACCAGCGTTTCAAGAATGTGGAAGACAACAACCGCAAGCGCTCGGCGAAGACTGCGGGCACCGAGTTGCTGGACGCCTTCGTCTACTACAACTACGCCATCGCCGATCAACCGGGCTCGGCGCGCCTGGGCAAGCAGGTGGTGAACTGGGGCGAAAGCACGTTCATCCAGGGTGGTATGAACGTGGTCAACCCTTTCAATCTTTCGGCCTTGCGCCGTCCGGGTTCGGAGGTGAAGGAAGGCCTTGTTCCGGTAAACATGTTCTACGTGTCGCAGAACCTGACTGATGCGATCTCCGGGGACTTCTTCTACCAGCTGGATTGGGAACAGACCCAGCTGGACAACTGCGGCACCTTCTTCTCCAGCAACGATTTCCTCGCCGATGGCTGCGACGGCCTCGACGTGGGCAACGTGCTCACCGGCAACCCGGCGGCAGTGGCTGGCCTTACCCCGTTCGGCGTCAACCTCACTGACGAGGGCATCCGTATTCCCCGTGCCGGCGATGAAGATGCCCGCAACGGTGGTCAGTGGGGGATGTCCCTGCGCTGGTTCGCCGCCAACCTGGACACGGAATTCGGCGCCTATATCGCCAACTACCACAGCCGCGTGCCCTACATGGGCACCATCAGCAGCCCCTACTACACCAACACCAGCTTCGCCCCGCAGCTGTGCGCCAACCTCGGCGTGCCCCTGGCCAACTGCGGTGCCTTCCTTCGCAGCGCCAACGGCCAGAGTCTGGCCGGTGCCCTGCGCCTGGGTACCTCCCAGTACCTGGCCCAGTACCCGGAAGACATCCGCCTGTATGGCCTGTCGTTCTCCACCAACCTCAGCACCGGTACCGCGCTACAGGGTGAGATCAGCTACCGGCCGAACATGCCGATCCAGCTCAACGGTACAGACGTCATCCAATCGCTGCTGAACAACGCCGCACGCTCGCCCCTGGTGGCCGAAGACATCCGCCCCAACGCGGACAGCACGCTGTTCAACGGCTACCGACGCAAGGAAGTCACCCAGGCGCAGGTCACCGCCACCCACTCTTTCGCCCAGGTACTGGGGGCCGATCAACTGGTGGTGGTGGGCGAAGCGGGAGCCACCTGGGTCGGCGGCCTGGAAGGCATCTTCGGTCCGCGCTATGGCCGCAGCGGCACCTATGGCAGCGGCATCCTCGCCAGCGGCGCCTGTGCGGGTACCTCGAAAACGCCAGAGCACTGTAACGACCAGGGCTTTCTCACGCGCTTCTCCTGGGGTTACCGGGTGCGCACCAACCTGAGCTACCCCAACGCCATCGCCGGTATCGACCTGCGCCCCAACCTCTCCTGGCAGCACGATGTGGACGGCAACGGCCCCGGCGAAGGCTCGGCCTTCAGTGAAGGTTCCAAGGCCATCAGCGTCGGCCTCGACGCCTCCCTCAATAACACCTACAGCGCCAGCCTGGCATACACCGACTTCATCGACGGCGACTACGGCACCCGTGGTGACCGCGATTACCTGTCCATCAGCCTGGGCGTCAATTTCTAAGTGGAGTCCCTCATGATCAACACCCACAGCCTGGTGCGTGGCGGCGCACTCTTCTGCACCCTCCTCCTGTCCGGCCAGGTCCTGGCCGCTGTCTCGCCGGAAGAGGCGGCCAAACTGCAAGGCCCCCTGACCCCGATCGGTGCCGAACGCACCGGCAGCGCCGACGGCCGCATTCCGGCCTGGGACGGCGGCTTGCAACCCGCCAAACCCGAGCTGACGGCCAATGGCACGCCGGCCGATCCCTTTCGCGGTGAGCAGCCACTGTTCACTATCGATGCGCGCAACTACACCGAGCACCAGGAGCATCTGAGCCCCGGGCAGATCGCCCTGCTCAAGCGCTACCCGAACAGCTTCCACCTGCCGGTCTACCCCAGCCACCGCTCGGCGGCCGTACCCGACGCCCTCCGTGAATCTGCCGCACGCAACGCCACCAGCGCCCGCCTGATGAATGACGGCAACGGCGTGGAAGGCTTCTCTGGAATGGTCGCGTTCCCCATCCCGCAGAATGGGCTGGAGGTGCTCTGGAACCATCTGACCCGCAATCGCAACGCCAGCTTCAGCCTGACCTCCGACAGCGCGGCGCCCCAGAAGGACGGCGCCTACACCATCATGACGACCCAGCAATACTTCACCCGCCGCGACGCGGTGAAAGGCATGGCACCGGAGCAGGCGCGCAACATCCTCTACTACTACAGCCACCTGCTGACCGCGCCTTCGCGCATGGTGGGCGAAGTGGTACTGGTGCATGAAACCCTCGACCAGGTGGCCGAGCCGCGCCTGTCCTGGGTCTACAGCGCCGGTCAGCGGCGGGTACGGCGTGCCCCCAGCATCGCTTATGACACGGCTGGCCCCACCACCGCCGGCCTGCGTACCGCCGATAGCCGAGACATGTTCAACGGTGCGCCGGACCGCTACGACTGGAAACTGGTGGGCAAGAAGACCCTCTACGTGCCCTACAACAGCTACCGGCTGGCCTCCCCCGACCAGCACTACGACGACCTGCTGCAACCCGGCCACGTCAACCCCAACGCCACCCGCTACGAGCTGCACCGCGTATGGGAGGTGGTTGCCACCCTCAAGCCCGGCATGCGGCATATCTACAGCAAGCGTCACTACTTCATCGACGAGGACACCTGGGCCATCCTCGAGGCTGACCACTACGACAACCGTGGCGAGCTCTGGCGCATCGGCGAGGCCCACAGCTACTACCACTACAGCGGGCAGTCGGCGGTCAACGCCATGGAGATCACCTACGACCTCAACAACGGCCGCTACCTGGCCTCCGGCCTGACCAGCGAACAGCGCCATCCATTCGACTTCAGCTATCAGGCCAGCACTTCTGACTACTCACCCGGCGCCCTGCGCAGCAAGGGATTGCGCTGAGTGACCCTCCTGCCGCCATCGTGCGCCCTGCCGATGGCGGCCCTTCCTGGCCGGAACACCATGCCCACCCCATCCCCCCGAAAGTCGCTCAGCGACACCCTGCTTGGCGGCGACGAACCCGACCCGCGATTCACCCTGGCCAACGAGCGCACCTTCCTGGCCTGGGTCCGCACGGCGCTCGCCCTGATGGGCGGCGGCATCGCCGTGGAAACCTTCGCGGGCCAGGCTTTCGAGCCCTGGCTGCGATTGACCATCACCCTCTGCTTGCTGGCCCTGAGCCTGCTGGTCAGCATCGGCGCCTGCCTGCGCTGGCTGGCTGTGGAACGGGCGCTGCGCCACGGCCGCGCCCTGCCCCTACCAGTGCTGGTGCCGCTGTTGACCCTGGGCTGCTGCCTGGCGGCGCTGATCCTGGCCAGCCTGTTCTGGCCCCGCTGAGATGGCCACCAACAACACTGATCGGGGCCTGCAGGCCGAGCGCACCGAGCTGGCCTGGCGTCGCACCCAGGTGTCCCTGCTGGTGATCGCCTGCCTGGCGCTACGTGGCCAGTCGCCCCTGCTGATGATCATCGCCCTGGCAACCGCGGGTCTGCTGTGGACCGGCCAGAGCGGGCGCTACCGGATCAGCCAGGCCATGCTGCAGGACGAATGCGGTCGTGCGCGACCGGTCCTGGTGATCGGTACCAGCCTGGCCCTGGTGGTGATGACGCTGGTCGCCCTCCAGGGCGCCTGGCGCTCGGCGCAGCCCACTGCCCTTCACAAGGAAGCGACAACAATGACTATCCGCGCGCCGGCTACCCAACACGGGAATACAACACCCCCAGCCCCACACTAGGAAGCCGCGCCGAAGCCTGGAAGTTGGCGGAATCGCGCAGATAACCGCCGGCCTGACCTACCGCCACAAAAAAGCCCCGGCGCGCAGCAGCCACACTGCGCGACCGGGGCCTTGGCGTGGAATCAGGGTTCCACCAGGTTGAACTGCGGATTAGCCTCGTCCAGCCCACCGAGAAGCTTGAGCAGCTTGAGGCGGCCGCTCTCGAACTCGATGCCACCCACGGTAGCCTCCTTGAGGAAGCCGGTTTCCTTCAGCGAGATGCGATCCAGCAGCGCCTTGGTCATGGTCAAGTCCACCTCCGCCTCGGCATGACGCATGCCCTTGCGGTAGGTCAGCACGCCGTTGCGCAGGGTCAAGGCGTAATCCTCGCCCAGGTCGCTGAAACGCCAGTTGATGCGCAGGTCCTCCCCGGCGGCCTTCATGGCGTCGATGCGCACCGCCAGGTAGTCGAAGAACATGCTCGGCGTCAGGGCGCGGATCATGTCCGGTGCGCCGTTGCGGCCACGGGGTTGTGCCACGCCCTGGCGCAGTTCCTGGGCGCCACTCAGGTAGACGTTGCGCCAGGTGGCGTTCTCGCTCTGGTAACCCAACTGCTCCAGGGTGTCGGCCTGCAGGTCCCGCGCCGCCTGGTTGCCGGGCTCGGCGAAGACCAGATGGTTAAGCAACTGCGCGGCCCAGCGATACTCCCCGGCCGCGAATGCCTTGCGGGCGCTGGCCAGTACCGAGTCGGCGCCGCCCATGGCTTCGACGTAGCGCGTGCCGGCGTCTTCCGGCGGCAAGGGGTCGAGGTTGGCCGGGTTGCCGTCGTAAAAACCCATGTAGCGCTGGTAGACGGCACGCACGTTGTGGCTGAGAGAACCGTAGTAGTCGCGGCTGTACCACTTGCTGGCCAGACGCGGCGGCAACGACGACAGTTGCGCGGCGATCTCGGTGGGCGTCAGGCCCTGGTTGATCAGGCGCAGCGTCTGGCTGTCGAGGAAGGCGTACATGTCACGCTGGTCCGCCAGATAGTCACGGATCTCGGCGCCTCCCCAGGTGGGCCAGTGGTGCTGGGCGAAGAGCACATCGGCCTTGTCGCCGTAGCGCACCAGCGCATCGTCCAGGTAGTGCGCCCAGACCTTGGCGTCACGCACCAGTGCGCCCCGCAGGGTCAGCACGTTGTGCTGGGTATGGGTGGCGTTCTCGGCCATGCAAAGGGTGCGGAACTGCGGGAAATAGAGGTTCATCTCCGCCGGCGCCTCGGTGCCGGGGGTGAGCTGGAACTCGATCTCCACCCCGTCGATGGTGCGCGTCTCCAGGGGCTTGGCAATCAGCTCGGTGGGGGGGATCAGCGTCACCGTGGCATTGATCGGCGTGCTCTTGCCCAGGCCGGCATCCACCTGGCCCCGCTCGCCCCGAGGCAGCAGCGAACCGTACATGTACTGGGCACGGCGCATCATCGCCGGGCCGGCCAGCACGTTCTCGCTGACAGCGTGCTCGTAGAAGCCCTCCGGCGCGATCACCCGCACCTTGCCAGCCTTCACGTCAGCCTCCTCGATCACCCCACGAACACCGCCAAAATGGTCGACGTGGGAATGGCTGTAGATCACGGCCAGCACCGGTTTGCGCGGGCGATGCCGGTAGTACATCTCCAGGCCGGCACGGGCGGTTTCGGTACTGATCAGCGGGTCGATGAGGATCAACCCGCTGTCACCTTCAATGATCGTCATGTTCGACAGGTCCAGCCCGCGCACTTGGTAAACGCGTTCGCGTACCTGGAACAGACCGGCGATGTTGTTCAGCTGTGCCATGCGCCAGAGGCTGGGGTTGACGCTGGCCGGGGCATCCCTGCCATCCAGGAAGTCGTAGGCCTTGCGGTTCCACACCGGCAGCCCGTCGGCATTTTCGACGACACCCTTGAAGGGCTCGAGCAGCCCCCGGCGGGCGTTCTCGAAATCGGCCTTGTCGGCAAAGGGCAGGCGCTCGAGCCAGCCCTGGTTAAGGGTGCGGGTGAACTCGGTGGCAGGCTTGCCGGCAGCGGGCAGGTCGGCATGGACGCCGCCGGACAGGAGAAGCGCCAGGGCGATGGCGCTGAGGCGGAAGCTGGGCATGTAAAGGCTCGTTCTGGTCTTGTTGGTATGAGCGGACACGCGGTCCCTCCGCGACTCTAGGGAGACCCGCCAACCCACGCCAATACCAGAGGCGCATGCCGCCCATAGCGGGTTGCGATAGCGAACGAAGGCCAGGCGAGACCAAGACACTGACGTGCGGCGACGCCGCTCGCCTTGCCCGCCGGCCTGCTGCTAGAGCGTCTCGATCTCGGCCAGGGCCCTGCGCAGGGGCTCGTCGGATATCTGGATGGGCCCGCTGAAGGGGATGTCCATGTCGAGCACGAGGTAGACAGAACCTGCGAACAGCAATGCGGACACGAGGAGCATGGTGACGACCATGGGATTGCGGGGCGCACGATAGCCGAAGCTGGCGAAGACGAGGGTCATCCAGGCAACGAGCATGGTGATGAGCGGGCTGGGGATGTTGCCTTCGGATTGCTCCACGATCTGCCACCGTTTCTGCAGGAGGCTGTGGTACTGCTGGCGGAGGTCCGCGAGCATGGTTTCGTGGTAGCGGTCGGTAGGACTGATGGCGGCCAGCTCGTCACCAAGGTCGTCCAGGTACCGGACTGCCCCGCTCACCCGCCGCTGCAGCGCATCATTGCTCCTGGACGGATTCGCGATGGCTTCCCGTACATAGGTGGTCAGTTGGCGGCGCGCGGCATCGGCGCCGGAACCGTAGGTGCGCAGGGTCCGGTCGAGGATGATGATGTCGGCGGCATAGGCATGGATGCTGGCATCGATGGACTCGAAGGTGTTCTTGGCCGAGTTGATGAACAGGCCGAACACCAGGGATGTCATCACCACGAATATGTTGGCCACCAGGCGCACAACCGTGTTGGTCTCTTCATCCCGATGGCGCAAGGACAGACGCGGATAGAAATGCATCATCGTGAGCGAGGCAACGCTCAGGCAGATGAATACCCCGGCAGCGACCAGCAGACTTTCCATGAACAAGGCTCTCCAAGATGACGACCTCGCGATCACATCCTTGGAGAAAAGACTATCGGCAGCGTTCAAGCCAACGCGACGCCCATTGGCAGCCCAGGCAGTCCGAGCGACGCAATCGCCTCAGTGCGTAGTCTCGAGCACCTGGGCCAGCACCAGGCCGATGCTCATGGTCACCGGAGTGGCCGGCCCCCCTGCCGAGAGAGGCCGGGCACTGCGCTTACTTGAACAGGGCGGCGTTGTCGGCCAGGACGGCGTCGGCGCACTGCGCGTCCAGATGACCGCCAGGGGCACCCGCCACGCCGATGGCTCCGATGACGGTATCGCCGGCCTTGACCGGAACACCGCCCCCCAGCAGCAGGAAGCCCGGAATGTCGGTCAGGTTGGCCGCGACCGGGTTCTTCTGGGCGTTTTCCATGATGGCCAGGGTCGGCGTTTTGGCGGAGGCGGCGGTGAATGCCTTGGCACGGCTGGCCTCGATGGTGTGGGGGCCGGCGTTGTCGGCGCGGGCGAAGGCTTTCAGCAGGCCTGCGCGGTCCACGACCGAGGCGCTCACGTTGTAGCCCTTGGCCTGGCACGCGGCGACGGTGGCGGCGGCCAGCTTCTGGGCGTCCGCGCTCGAGAGGTTGCTTTCGTTCAGAACGGCGGCGTTGGCGGTGCCCGCGAAAGCCAGGGCGCCGAGCAGTGCGGCAAGGGAGGAACGAGGCATGGCTATGTCCTTTTCGTGGTTCGATTTCAGGAATGGCCAGTGTGTCCAGAACCCGCTTGCCGCGGTATGCGCCCGACTACGGGACGCCCTCCGTAGCGCTACGGAGACGGGGCGTCGAGCAAGCTGGCGTACTGCCGAATGAGCTGCGCCAGCGAGTCGGCCTCCAGCTTGGCGAAGACGTTGGCGCGGTAGGTTTCCACCGTGCGCGGCGACAGATCGAACTCGCGCGCGATTTCCTTGTTGCTCATGCCCTGGACGATGCGCACCAGCACCTCACGCTCGCGCCCGGACAGGCGCGCCAGGCGTTCGGCGGCTGCCTGCGTGACCGCCAGGCGCTCGCGGCTGGCGATATGGCTGCGTACGGCGGCCTGCACGGCGTCCAGGAAGACGTCGTCATCCACCGGCTTCTGCAGGAATTCCACGGCGCCCCCCTTGAAGGCGCGGCGGCACAAGTCGACGTTGCCGTGGCCGGTCAGCATGACCACCGGCAGATCGGAGGACTCCGCCAGCCTTGCCAGCACATCCAGCCCACCGATGCCCGGCATACGGATGTCCAGCACCACGCAACCGATGGCCTGTGGCGACAGTGACGACAGGAAGGCCCGGGGGTCGCCATGGCCCTCGCTGCGCAACCCGACGCTGCGCAATAGCAGCGCCAGCCCGTCGCGCACCGCATCATCGTCGTCGACCAGGTAGACCAGCGGGGATTGCGCGGGGAGGCTCATGCATCGGCTCCAGCCAGGGGCAGGCTCAGGGTGAAGCGAGCGCCCCGGGGTTCGAGGTTGCTGGCCGTGATGCGGCCGTCCATGGCACCGGCGAGCGTTTCGCACAATGCCAGGCCCAGCCCCATGCCTTGCGGCCGCGTGCTGTAGAAGGGCTCGAACAGCCGCGGCAGGGCCTCGGCAGGGATACCGGGGCCATTGTCGCTGACGCTGAATACGTAGTATCTGCCTTCGACGCCGCCGGTCACGACGATGGTCCGGCTGGCCGGTGTGCCGACCAGCGCATCGGCGGCGTTCTGCACCAGGTTGTGCAGGATCTGCTCAAGCGCCACCCGGTCTCCCAACGGGCGAACGCCCGGGTTGGCGTTGCGCCACGCCAGGCGGATGCCTCGACGCGCCAGCTCGTCTTCACGCAGGAACAGCAGCGAAGCCATCAGGGCGTCGGGGTCGACAAGCGTGCGCGATGACGGTGAGCTGGGTGTCACCAGCTCACGCATGCGGCTGATGATGTCGGCCGCGCGGCGAGCCTGGCCAGCACTGGCAAGCAGGGCCTGGCGCACGGCGGGGCGCTCTTCTTCGTCGTCCAGCAGGCGCTCGGCCGCGCGCACCTGGGCGAGGATGGCCGTCAGTGGCTGGTTCAACTCATGGGCCAGGCCCGCGGCCATTTCACCCAGGGTGTTCAACCGTGCCATTGCTGCCAGGCGGACCTCCTCCTGTCGCCGCCTGGCCTCAGCGCGCGACCGCTGCCAGGCAGCGGCGCCGGCCACCAGCAGGCCGCTGGCGACGACCCAGGCCAACCATTCCAGCCAGGGCCAGTCGGCGGGCGTCAGCGTGCGCCAGCTGTGCAGGGCAAAGGGTTGGCTGACCGCACCCAACGGTTTGCGCACATCGAGGGCCCAACCCGGCGCCCCGGCGGCGGGCTGACGCGCCAGCAGCGTGAGCGCCCCCTTCCCCAGGTCCAGCGTCAGCAAGGCGAGCGAGGGCGGGAAATCGGTGGCTGGCAGAAGCTGCCGCGCGTCCAGCAACAGGCTCCAGCCCGATGGGGCCACCAGCCAATAGCACGCCTCGTCCAGCGGCAGGGTGACGGGGTGCCCCGCCTGGCGGGCCTCTTCCAGCGCAGCCGGCAGGGCTGGCGGCAAAGCAGTGCTGCCCGCCCAGCCCCCGTCACGCAGGTGGCCCAGGCCCAGCAGCTGCGGCATGGACGCCTGCAGGCTGGGCAAGAGGCGTTCAGGAATGGGGGCGTGCGACAGCGCCGCCAGGGTTTCCAGCACAGCTTCGTGCTGCACGGTCTTCTGGCTGAGCATGCGCTGCACGATGCTGGTGTCCTGGAAAAAGCGCTCGTAGCGGTCGGCGTAATCCTGCCAGCCGATCCAGGCGGCGACGGGGCAGAACAGCACCAGCCAGAACAGGAATGTGCGGGTAAGCGTCAGGGGTTTCACGGCGGACATCATGACTCGCGCCTCCGCGCTCCAGCCATCCGTAGGGCTACGGAGGCCGGGCAGGCATGCGTTGCGTTGCCTTGGCTCGGGCACATGGCGTCGGAGTCGTGGCGGCATCGCCGGCGGGTGGAAATCACCCGCGCCGGTGGTCCTGATCTGGTCATGGTCGCGAGGCCTGTGTGAGCAAGGAAGCGTGCGTGCCGGGCGGCAGACAATCCTAGCCCGGACGCCATCCAGGGTGGTGGCGGGACTTGCCGCTACGCCTCCCCGACTGGATGAGCCGGCAGGGTGAACCGGACGATGGCGCCGCAGGGCTGGTTAGCGCCGGCCCACATCCGGCCACCGTGGCTTTCGACGATCGAGCGGCAGATGGACAGGCCCATCCCCAGGCCCGTGGGCTTGGTGGTGTAGAACGGGGCGAATAACTGCTCGCTGGCCGGTTCAGCGAAGCCCGGTCCGCTGTCGCTCACGGTCACCAGCACGCCGCCAGGATCGCCCTCCTCCGTGGTGATGTGCAGGTGCCGCGGTGCGTCGGCGTTGGCGCCCATGGCCTCCAGTGCGTTGATGATGAGGTTGAGGAGCACTTGCTGCAGCTCGACCCGGTCGCCTTCTATGCGGGGCAGGCCATTGGCGAGTTGCGTGCGTACCGAGACGCCGCCCTTGGTGGCCTGGCTGCGGGTGAAGTCGATCATGTCGCGGATGGCTTCGTTGACGTCCACCGGCTCCTTCTGCGGCGGCGCCTTCCTGATCAATCCGCGAATCCGGCCAAGGACCTCCGAGGCCCGATTGGCATCCTTGATGATGCGCGCGAGCACCTGCCCGACTTCGTCGACGTTAGGTGGCTGGGCGCCTAGCCAGCGCTGCGCGGCATGAGCGTTGGTGACCGTGGCGGCGATTGGCTGGTTGACTTCGTGGGCGATGGAGGCGGCGAGCTGCCCCATGGTGGCGACACGGTTGGCGTGGGCCAGTTCAGTCTGGACCTCGCGATAACGCCGCTCACCCTCGCGGACCTTTTCCTCGGCCTGCTTGCGTTCGGTCAGGTCGAGCACGAAGGCGACGCCTTCCTTGAGGCTCGCTTCGAAGGAGGCCAGGCCCAGGATGACGGGCAGGCGGCTGCCATCCTTCCTGATGTATTCCTTCTCGAAGGGCTGCGCACGCCCGTACTGGACGGCCTCCGCCAAGGCCTTTTCGCTGTCCTCGCGCTGTTCCGGCGGTGTCATGTCCCACCAGCGCACACGGCCCGAGAGCAGGTCCTCCCGCTCGTAGCCCACCATGTGGAGAAAGGCGTCGTTGGCCTCGCGGATCTCGCCTTCGGCGCTCCAGACGATGATGCCGATGATGTTGGCGTCGACGAGGCGGCGGATTTTCGCTTCACGCTCCTCGACATCGCGGTACAAGCGGGCGTTTTCCAGGGAGATCGCCGCCTGCGAGGCCACCAGCTTGAGCACGGCGGTGCGCGCCGGGCTGAACACCCGGGCGGTCTGGTTGTTCTCCAGGTAGAGCGCGCCGATGAGCTTGGCCTGGTTCATCAGCGGCAGGCAGAGGATGGAGCGGGTGCTGTGCTGGCTGACGTACGGGTCGGCGGCGAAAGGTGGCTCGGCCAGGGCGTCGTCGAGCACAACGCTCTCGCGAGTGCGCAGCACCCGGTAGAGGATCGACTCGGGCAAAAGCGCGGAACTGGCCGCCTCGTCGCGCAGCCGGGTCATGTCGTCGCCCGTGACCGTTTCCGCAACGACCCGGTGCTCGCCGCCCTCCGACAGGATCAGCAGGCCCCGTTCGGCGCCGGCCTGCTCGATAGCCGTGTGCATGACCATATCGATCAGCCGTTCCAGGACGATGTCGCCCGAGGCCGCCTGCGAGACCTTGAGTACAGTGGCCAGGTCGAGGTGCTCGACCGGTGTGGCGATGGTGGTGGTCGGGCCCGGCGCGATTTCCTCCGCCCTCAGGTAGGGGTACGTCGCCTCCAGTTGCCGCACCTTGCCGTCGGCCCCCCAACGCAGGTAGCCGTAGCGGGCGTCGCGCAGGTACAGGCGGGCGATCTTCTCCAGACCGCGCGCCGCATAGCAGCGGGCGGCGAGCTCGTTGGCCAGGGCCTCGATATGCACGAAGCCACTCTCCTGCGCCGAGCGGATGGCCTGCTCATAGAGCTGCTCGGCATCCAGCAGGCGACCTTCGACGCGGGCGATCTCGGCACCCACCAGCGCAACCCGGCCGGCGAAGTTCTCCGCGCACTGTTGCGCCCACACTTGAAGCTGCCGGTGGTGCGCAGCCATGGCTTCCAGGTGCGCTGCATGCTCACTGGCCGGCAAGCTATTGCAACGGGCGGCCCGGACCAGCGCGCCGTAGAAGTGGTACTCGGCCTCTTCGAAGAAGGAGTACGAGGTCCAGAGCAGTTCTTCCGCCCGGAGCGCGGCGTCCATGGCGGCCTCGTGGTCCTCGGCCAGGTAGCGGGCTTGCAGTTTGCGTACCCAGTACCAGCAAAAGGCGAGCGCCAGGTCCGAGCTGGCGGACAGGTGGGCTTCAGTGCGCGGCTCGTCGTCGAAACAGCCGAACACCGGTGTCAGGCCGCGCAGCATGCGGATCAGCGCAAGCTGAGTGGAGATAAAATCAGTGACCAGGCCAAAGCGCACCTTCTCGGCATACGCCAGGCCGCGTTCGGCTTCAACCTGCACCTCGGGCAGCGGCTCACCGGCGAAGAGCAGGTCCGAGTTGCGGCTGTTGCCCGCATAGGCGCCGTAGGCAAGATCGCCCACCCGGTTCGCCGCGGTGAACGCACGTTGCAACAGGGCACGGCACTCTCCCACGGGCCTCATCCAGCGCACAGAGAAGATCGAGAAGCACAGGAAGCTACTGGCCTCGAAACGCTTCAGATTGCGCCGGTCGACCAATTGGCAGCCGAGCAGGCCGAAGCGGTAGCCGGCCTGGTAGTCGCCGAAGCGCCGTCCGGCGACCCTGCCCAGATTGGCGTAGCTCACACACGACGCATCGCAATTGCCCCGTTCGAGGCTGAGACTGATCCCCTTGCCGATCGTCAGGGCGGCAAGGTTTGCATCCGTCTGCAAGGCAGACGGGAAGAGCTTGGTCAGGGCATCGACAGTCGCGAGGGTGGCTGCATCGTCCATCAGCGGCAGGTCGATGAGGTCCTCGATCTCGCGGTCGCCGAGCATCGACCAGATGTGGTCGTACTCGCGACGCACCTCGGCGTCCTCCGGATGGGGCGACCACTCGATGCCGACATGCCGCAGGTAGGCGAGGCAGACCGCCACCGCCTGGTCGCTGCAATCGAGGAGCAGGTAGACATCCATTCGCAGGCAGGCGACCTGCGCTCGCTCGACCGTGCTCGTGGCGCGATGGGACAAAGCCGCCAGCCGCGCGTCCGCGACGGACAACTGCCCGGTCAGGAACTCGCATTCGGCGCGGTTCAATTCGAGGTTGAACATCAGCTCATGCCGGTGTTCCCAGCACTGCTCGTCGAGCAGCTCGGCACCGGCGCCGAGGTAGGCAAGCGCCGACGCATAGGCTGTGGACGCCTTGGCGCGCTGGCCGGCGAGCAGGTTGAACTCGGCAAGCCGCTCCCGCTCGCCCACGTCGCTGATCAGCGCCGCACCGCGATTGAGCTGGCCGACGATTTCGAAGATGGCCTCCTCGCGTCGTTCCGGGGATAGCTGCGCCACCAGCAAGCGCCCGACACGCAGGTGGCTTTCCGCGCGCGAAGCCAGGGGGATCAAGGAATAGGCTGCTTCATGGATGCGGTCGTGAACGAACGAGTAGGCGCCCTCCTGCCGCTCGACCAGTTCCTGACGCACGGCCTCCCAGAGGACGGCGTGGACCTGTTCCGGCGTGACGCCCAACACCGTCGACAGTGTCGCGATCCCGGCGGCGTTGCCGAGACAGGCGAGTTGCTGCAATACCTGCTGCGTCTCCAGGGGCAGGCGTGCCAGCTTGCCGACCATCAGGTCCACGACATTGTCGGTGTAGCCCTTGGCAAGGATGCGCTCCGCGTCCCAGCGCCACTGCCGTGTCGCATGGTCGAAGGCGAGCAGGTCTTCGTCGGCGAGCGCCTGCAGGAACTGGATCACGAAGAACGGGTTACCGGCGGTCCTGTCCTGCACCAGCTGGGCCAGCGGCGCGATGCGCGCGCGCTCGCAATGCAGCGCCTCTGCGATCAGTTGCTTGATGTGTTCGAGGGCGAGCGGCGTCAGGGTGATTTCATCGATCCGCACGCCCGCATTCCTGATGGCCTGGAGTTTGCCGGTCAGCGGGTGCGTGGCATCGACCTCGTTGTCACGGTAGGCACCGATCAGCATCAGGTGCCTCAGTTCCGAATGGATCAGCAGATCCTCCAGCAGATCGAGGGTCGCCGCGTCGAGCCACTGCAGGTCGTCGAGGAACAGCGCGAGCGGATGCTCCGCCCGGGCGAAAACCCCGATGAAACGGCGGAACACCAGGAGGAACCGGCGCTGCGCCTGCTGGGGTTCCAGCTCTGGCACGGGTGGCTGCTCACCAATGATGAGTTTCAGCTCGGGAATCAGGTCGGTCATCAGCCGGGCGTTGGGTTCCAGGGCGTCCAGCAGTGAGCCGCGCCAGGTTTCCAGTTCCGCGTCGCTCTTGCCCAGAAGCGTCCGCACCAGGCTCTGGAAGGCCTGCACCAGCGTCGAGTAGGGGATGTTGCGCTTGTACTGGTCGAACTTGCCGGAGGCGAACAGCCCTCGCGGCGGAACCAGCACCTTGTGCAGTTCATTGACCACCGAGGATTTGCCGATGCCGGAGTATCCGGAGACCAGCACCAGCTCCGGCGAGGCGCTGCCGACGATCCGCCCGAACGAGGCAACCAGGGTGTTCACCTCCCGCTCCCGGCCGTAAAGCTTCTCAGGGATCAGTAGCCGGTCCGGCACGCCCTGCTCGTCCAGGGGGAAGTTGTGGATGTGGCCCTGCCGCTGCCAGTCCGAGAGGCAGCGCAGCACGTCATGCTCGACGCCAGCAGCGGTCTGGTAACGCTCCTCGGCGGTCTTGGCCAGCAGTTTCATGACGATGCGCGAGACCACGCCGGGCACCGTCGCTTCCCGCTCGTCCGGCGGCACGGCCTTTCTGGCGATATGGCAATGCACCCACTCCATGGCGTCAGTGGCGGCGAACGGCAGCGCACCGGTGAGCATCTGGTAGAAGGTGACGCCCAGGGCGTAGAGATCGCTGCGCGAATCGATCGAACGATTCATCCGGCCGGTTTGCTCGGGGGCCATGTAGGCGAGCGTGCCGGCGATGGTTTCCGGCGGCTCGGGGGCCTGGCGCTCGCGCGGCAGCCGCGAGGTGAGACCGAAGCCGGTGAGCCGCGCCTGGCCGTCGGCGCAGTTCACCAGGATGTGGGCAGGCTTGAGGTCCTTGTGCACCAGCCCGCGCTGGTGCAGTTTGCCCAGCGCCGCGGCCATGCTCGCGGCCAGGCGCAGGAAACTGCCCATCTCCATAGGTGCATCAAGCAACCGAGAAAGCGGCTCGCCATTGGGGTCTTCGAGCACCAGCAGGTGCTGCCCGGCCTCGCGTACCAGCTCCAGCGGGCGCAGCGCCCAGGCGCCATCCAGCTCATCTTTCAGGCCGAATTCATGGGCAAGGCGCTCCAGGCTGGCCGGTGACGGCTGTTCGGCGGCGAGCCGGACGACCAGCACGCGGCTGCCGCCCTCCTCCGGGTACGGCTCCCGGCAGAAGACGCGCTCGCCGTCGTCCCAAACGATCTGCTGTCTGTTAGTCATAGAGGTCGGTGTCATTGGTCGTGGTGGGCCCGCCGCATGTGGCCATCAGGTAGCTGCCGGCGCGCCATGGCGGTGCGATCAGGACGATTTGCGCGGCGGCTGGATGCCGAGGGCTTCCGATTTGCGCACCAGGTCGGCGACGGAGCGCGCTGCCAGTTTCTTCATCACTTGCCCGCGATGGACCTTTACCGTCACTTCGCTGAGGTTCAGTTCGGCGGCGATCTGCTTGTTCATCAGGCCGGCCACGACGAAGCCCATGACTTCCCGCTCACGCACGGTCAGCGAGTCGTAGGCGGCGCGCAGCGTGGCGTTCGAGCGCTCGGCGGTCAGGCGCTCGCCATCCCGCGCCAGGGCGGCGGCGACCGCGTCAAGCATGTCCTGGTCGCGGAACGGCTTGGCGAGGAAGTCCACCGCTCCCGCCTTCATCGCCTTGACCGTCATGGCGATGTCGCCGTGCCCGGTCATGAACACGATGGGCATGCACACGCCGCTTTTCTCGAACTGTTCCTGGAGGGCAAGGCCGCTCTCGCCGCGCAGCCGGACGTCGAGGATCAGGCAGCTGGGCACGTCTTGCTTGGGGAAGGCGAGGAAGTCCTGCGACGATTCGAACGTCTCAACGCGCAGGCCGATCGAACGTAGCAATCCGTCGAGCGCGAGCCGCATCGACTCGTCGTCGTCGACCACATAGACCATCGGTTCCTTGTGGTCGGTTGGGGCTTGGGTCGTCGTTGAATGCGACCAGGAACTCATCTCGCCTCCTCTTCACCGACCGACTGTGCGTGCGGTGTAGATATCCAGAAAAATTTAGTCCACGTCACCCTGGCCGGCAACGCCACCGGCCGTACGGACAAACGCAGACACCGAGTCATCAGGCGGCCACTGCGGCGCGCTCCTGCGTGCCAACATAGCGACAGAAGCGCGAGCGCAGCCAGCGTTCGCGCGGATCGTTGTGGCTGGCGCCGCGCCAGGCCATGGACAGGTCCGGCGTTGGCAGGTCGAGCGGCACGAACTCGGCGCGCATGCCTTCCAGCTGTGCCATGGCCTGGGCGACGTAGTCCGGCACCATGGCCAGCATGTCGCTTGCGGCGAGCAGCGCGGGCAAGGCACTGAACTGCGGCACCGCCAACACCACCTTGCGCCGGCGCCCGGCCAGCCCAAGGGCGTGATCGACGTCGTCGATGACATTGCCCATGGAGGACACCACCACATGGGGACGTCGGCAGAACGCGTCCAGATCCAGAGGGCCGGCAGCGCTGTCGGCGCGCAACAACATCGGCTGCATGGGTCGCAGACTGCGGCAGTGGGTGCTGGCCGGCAGTTCCTGCGTCAGGCTGACGCCCAGGGAAATCTCGCCGGCGCTGAGCAACTGGGGCAGTTGCCAGCGGTCCGCCCTGCGCACCACCAGGGTCACGTTCGGCGCCTCGTCCCGCAGCTGCCGCATCAGGCGCGGAAGCAGTGCGTATTCGACATCGTCCGAAAGCCCGACATGGAAGGACGCATCGCTGGTCAGCGGATCGAACGCCTGCGTACAGCTCAAGGCCTCGGCTATGCCTTCAAGGGCCGGCGCCAGCCGTGCATGGATTTCCACGGCACGCGCCGTAGGCTCCATCACCCCGGCAGTGCGAATGAACAGCGGGTCGTTGAACAACGCGCGCAATCGCCCGAGGGCGCTGCTGATGGTGGTCTGCCCCAGGAACAGTCGCTCACCGGCCCTCGTCACATTGCGCTCCCGCATCATGGTTTCAAAGACAACCAGCAGGTTGAGGTCGGCACGCCGCAGGTCATTTCGGTTCATCATGTTCGCTGCCTGGATAGGTGGATTCGCACGACAATTCGCTGTCCGTCCGGATAGCCAGAGGCCAACGATGTGGGTCCAGCTTATTCAGGCCAACGACGGGAGGTCACTTGTACATCTGTCCCGCCGGGATACCTCTTGGGCGTGCGCCCTTGTACATGGGTATTGCATGCGGCGACTTGCCGACCGTCAGGAGAAGTTGGGTAGATGCCCCATAAAACCCGATGCGGTCTATACCGATGCAATCTTCCCAGCCATTTTGCCGTGCATTGTCGAGGTATGGATATCAACACCTCAGTGTCGATTGACTATACATAGGTATACTTCTCCGCAGTTCCGGACGGCGTATCTTTCAATTACGACAATCGCCATCACGAGCGACTTAAAATGACGCAACAAACTCAGGCAGGCACTACGGCAGTCATTGCAGTCGTCGATGATGACGAATCCGTAAGGACGGCGCTGGAAGGTTTATTGAGATCAAGCGGCTACCAGGCCCGTACCTATTGCGATGCCCTGGCGTTTCTCGACTCCGCCGGCCCTGCGGACACGCACTGCCTGATATCCGATATCCAGATGCCGGGAATGAGCGGTGTCGAACTGCACGAACGGCTCATCACCATGGGGTTGCGGATTCCTACCATTCTGATCACTGCCTTCCCCGAAGCAGCTCCGCGCATCGGCACCACGATGCCCGGCCTGATCGCCTGCCTGCCCAAGCCTTTCTCGGCCGACCAGTTGCTGGAGTGCATCGAGAACGCCCTTCGCCAGTAGCACCGAGCCGATCCGGCAAATTCTTTGGCGCCCTTCGAATATACCTTCGTATATATCAACCCACCCCACGCATAACGCCAATGCACCGATGTAGAAGTGCATCTTTCGCAGTCCGCAAATAGCATGAACCCACAGCGGACGAATGAATGCGACGAAACTCGCAGCGGCAAACCCGGCCTATATAACTCGTTCCGCCGAACATGAACTAACAACTTCAATGTCATTTACCCACTCTTTTCAGGAGCAAGTCATGAAGCAGCATATTCTGGTAATTGGCGCGGGATTCGGCGGACTCTGGAGTGCATTGAGCGCAGCGCGCCTGCTGGACATGCACGGTCGTCACGACGTGGATATTTCCCTGCTGGCGCCCCAGGCCGAACTGCGCATCCGTCCGCGTTTCTACGAGCCCGACGTGCATGCCATGTTCGCGCCCCTGGAGGCCTTGCTCGACACGGTAGGCGTGCGTTTCATCAAGGGTACGGCCGAGCGCATCGATGAGCAGGCCAGGATCGTCGGCTACCGCGACGAGGCCGGCCAGCCGCACGAACTGGGCTACGACCGCCTGGTACTGGCGACCGGCAGCCAGTTGGCCCGGCCGCCGGTACCCGGCCTGCAGGACCACGCCTTCGATGTCGACCAGATCGAGTCGGCCGTGCGCCTGGAGAACCACCTGAAGTCCCTCAAAGACCTGCCGGCCAGCGACGCGCGCAACACCGTGGTGATCGCCGGTGGCGGCTTCACCGGCATCGAGACCGCCACGGAGATGCCGGCACGCCTGCGCGCCGTACTCGGCGATGACCAGCATATCCGCGTGATCATCGTCGACCGCGGCCCGAAGATTGCGGCAGCCATGGGCGATGGAATCCGCCCGCCGATAGTCGAGGCCAGCGAACACCTGGGTATCGAATGGGAGCTGAATACCAGCGTATCGGCGGTCGACGCCGATGGCGTGACCCTTTCCGATGGCCGTCGCATCGAGAGCCGGACGCTGATCTGGACCGTTGGTTTTCGCGCCAGCCCGTTGACCGAGCAACTGACCAGCGTGCGCGATGGCCAGGGACGCCTGCACGTGGATCAGAACCTCAAGATATTCGGTCAGGACAACATCTTCGCCGCTGGCGACGTTGCCTATGCCGCCACCGATGACCTGGGCAACTTCGCCGCCATGTCCTGCCAGCACGCGATCTCCCTCGGTCGCCATGCCGGCAACAACGTTGCGGCCGACCTGCTGGGCGTGCCGCCCACCGCCTACCGCCAGCCCAAGTACGTGACCTGCCTGGACCTCGGCGCCTGGGGTGCGGTGTTCACCGAAGGCTGGGACCGCCAGGTCAAGCTGCTGAAACAGGAGGCCAAGGAGCTCAAGAGCCAGATCAACAGCATCTGGATCTACCCCCCGGCAGCTGATCGCAGCACCGCCCTGGCAGCCGCTGACCCGATGATTCCGGTGGCCTGAGCCCTCATCCGACCCTGGCTTCCGTCACCCCGTGGCGGAAGCCAGCCGAGCAACGCTGCTGCTTCTGTAGAGGGAGCCGGCCATGTTGGCCTTCTTCGAATCACCCAGGCGCGTACTGAAAATCTCCACCCATATGCTGGCAGGCGGCGCGGCGATGCTGGCAATCGGGGTCCTGCTGGCCTACTTCCTTGACGCCTACCTGTCGATCGGTGCGCTGGTACTGGCGCACCTTTTGACGATGCTGGGTCCGACCTCGATCAAGATCGGCTACGTGCTGCGCCTGCACGCGCTGTACCGCTTCAATGCAAGCACCTGATTGCCTCTACCGATTCGTAAGGTCGGTCGGCCAGGCGTTGCCGTTGTAGGGGCGATTTCAATCGCTATGTCTGCGTTAGCTGTTTCGAGAGATTGACCATCGGGCCAAGAGCCTTGTAGGAGCTGGCTTGCCAGCGAAACGCGGCCATTCGCTGGAAAGCCAGCTCCTACGGGCAATGCAGCGCCCGACAACACGTAACGCAGACATAGCCATCTCAATTGCCAAGCAGAATGAATTCGCCCCCAACAGAAAAAGCAGTGGCCCGAGCGGGGTTCAGGGTCTGTAGCCCTGGGCCAGCAGCCAGCCTTGCACCAGGCGACGAGGCTGCTCCGGGAGGGTGGCCAGGGCCTGGGGCAGCTCACCCCGATGCAGGGCGGAAACGACAGGGGCGAGTTCGATGCCTTGCAGGTGCCAGATGCCCAGCGGCTGGTCCGCCGTTACAACCACATTGGCTTCTTCGATCAGGTCGCCATGAATCACCGGTGCGCGCTCCACGCGCACCTGGCTGAAGTCCGCCGGCGCGTGCATGGGCTCGGCGTCGGGCCAGGTGCGGCGGTCGCGCCAGAAGGCTGCGTCTGGCCAGCGTTGTTCCAGGGCGTAGAAGTCCCGCCCGGTGCGGGCGAAGCGCAGGAAGAGGTGTTCCACCCGGCGCTGGTGGAAACGCCGGGCCAGTTCGGCGCACTCGGGGCGTTGAATCATGGTGTTGATCACTGCCGATGCCTGCAGGGCCGACGACAGCGACTGGAAGATGCCGTTGCCGGAGAGCGGGTCCACCGCCATCGCGGCATCCCCTACCCGCAGCCAGTTGGGGCCGCTGGCCTCGTGGAAGAGAATCGCCGTGCTGCTGCGGGCGTGCAGGCTGGCCGGCTGTAGGGCCTGGGCGCCGAACAGCTCGCGCACCAGCACGGACTCGCTGCGGCGGTGGGCACAGTAGTCGGGTAGTTGCTCCTTGGGCGGCAGATCGCGGGCGTTGAGGGTGATCTGCCAGTAGCAGCGGCCGTCCGTCAGGCGCGCCATCCAGGCCCAGCCATCGGGCAGGCTTTCCACCGCCGAGGCCGGTTGACCGGGGGCGTCCTGCCACTGGTTGAGCAGGCTCAAGGTTTCCGGTCCGCGCAGGCGACCACCGGCCAGCGGCGCCTGGCGGCCACGGGCTTCGACGAGGAAGTCCGCGCGCAGGGGTTCGCCCGGTTCGATATGGATCAGATGACCATCGCCGGTGCTTTCCACTTTCAGCACGCGCGCCGCCAGCACCTCGATGCCGGCAGCGCGCAGGTCTTCGCGGATGGCAGCATCGAACTGCGGGCGATCCAGCAGGCATTCCTGATTGATCGACTGGCCGTCGCCGTTCCACTGCACCCGCCGCGGCGAGGGAGCGGCGGCGCAGGCCAGCGCACGATCAAGACCGGCTTGCCGCAACCCATCCAGCACCCGTTGGGACACGCCCTCCACTGCCGCAAAGCGGCGCCATTCGCTGACCACCCGCACGGAGTAGCCCAGCCGACGCAGCCCGAGGGCCACTGCCGCGCCAGCCGGGCCGGCACCCAGCACGACGATCTCAGTCATGGCCACGGCGCTCCCGTCCGGTGAAGGCCGCACCCTCGCGTAGCCACTGGAGCACAGCCTCGCGGCCGGCGCCGGGATGGGCTTGCAGGAAGCCGGCGATGATGCCGGAAAGGGCCGCGCAACCGACGCTGGAACCCGCCACGCCATTGGCCGCTGCCACATGGGCACCGAAGTCGGCTTGCGGGCTGTTCAGCCAGGACCATTGCCCCGGCGCGCAGCGGGCATCGCCGGTCACGCGGATCACGCCCGGATAGGCCGCCGGGTACACCGGCTCGCCCTGGGCCGGGCTGGAGGCGCAGAGCAGGATGCCGGCGGTATGGGCCAGCACGCAGGCCTCACGCAGCACCGGGCGGTCGTTGCGCAGGCCGAGGCTCAGGTTGACCAGGGCCACGTTCTGCTCGATCAGCCAGTGAAGGGCAGCGGCAATCTGCAGCGGGCTGGTCTGCCAGCGCTCAGCGAATACCTGGGCCACACAGAGGCGGACCGGGCCGCACTGGCGCGTCAAGGTGTCCAGCACAACGCTGCCGTGGCCAAGGGCATCCGGCTGCGTGTCGCCATCGAGCAACTCACCGCCTTCCAGCCAGAAGCGCCGGGCCAGGGCAACGTGGCTCCCCTGCTCCGGCGCGAAGCCGCTGTCGATAATGCCGATAGCGAGTTCATTGGCCATGGCTCACCTGCTCGGGTTCCAGGCTGTGCAACTGGCCGTGCTCCAGGCGGAAGGCGATGTCGGCCTGGGCCAGGGTGGATGGCCTGTGGCTGATAAGGATGCGCGTGCGCCCGGCGAAGAGCTGGTCGATGGCGGCGATCACTTCGCGCTCGGTAGCTTCGTCCACCGCCGACGTGGCTTCGTCCAGCACCAGGATCAGCGGGTCTTGCAGCAGCGCGCGGGCGATGGCGATGCGTTGTTTCTGCCCGCCGGAAAGTTGCTGGCCGCGCTCGCCCAGTGGGTTGTCCAGGCCAAGCGGCAGGGATTCGATCAGGCTGTCCAGGCGGGCCAGCCGCGCCACCTGTTCCAGGGCCTCACGGCTGGCGTCGGGGGCGCTGTAGCCGAGGTTCTCCGCCAGGGTGCCACGGAACAGGATGATGTCCTGGCTGACCACGGCGATGCGCCGACGCAGGGCAAAGAGGTCCAGCTCGCGCAGGTCGACGCCATCCAGCAGGACGCGCCCCTGGTCCGGGTCGTAGAAGCGTTGCAGCAGGTCGATCAGGGTGGATTTGCCGACGCCCGAGGCGCCGCTGATGGCGACTTTGAGGCCAGCGGGAATGCAGGCGTCTACGTCGCGCAGCACGGCACCGGCACGTTGCTCGTGGGCGAAATGCACGCCTTCCAGGCGCAGCTCTCCCCTGCCCTCCGGCATAGGTTTGGGCGCGTCGGGCTGGCGTACCGGCACCGGCTCCTGTTGCAGTTCCATCACCCGGCCGAGGCTCACGGTCATCCGTTGCAGCGCAACGTAGAGACCCAGCAGGCTCTGCACCGGCCCCACGGCCATGCCGAGGTAGGTGGAGAAGGCGATCAGCGCGCCCAACTGCCAGGTGCCCTGGATCACCCAGTAGCCGCCGATGAGGAAGGCACAGGCGCGGGACAGCGAGGTCAGGGTGCCGGGCACGGCATGGGTGAAGAACTCGGTGATTTGCACGCGCAGCAACTGGCTCATGTAGCCCTGCCCGAGTCTTTCCAGGCGGCCGGACTCGCGTTTCTGCTGACCGGCGGCCTGGATGAACTTCATCGCCGGCAGGGTTTCCACCAGGAACGACGACACGTCCGCCGAGCGTTCGCGCAGGCTGCGCACCTCGCGCTCGACCTTGCGTCGCATCCAGCGCAGCCAGAGCACTTCGATGGGGATCAGCAGCGCCAGCAGCAATGACAGTTGCCAGGACAGCAGCAGCATCAGGGTCACCGCGCCGATCAGGCCGATGACGCTGGAGACGGCGGAGAACAGCGAATCCACGGCGAAGCGCTGGATTTCCGCCACGTCGCCATCCAGCCGGGAAAGGATGTCGCCGATGCGCTTGCGGCCATAGAAGGCCGGCGAGAGTTGCTGCAGGTGGCGGTACAGGTCATCCCGCAGGGCGAAGAGGATGCGCCCCGAGAGCCGGGTGTGCAGGTAACGGTTGATGCCAGACAGCACGGTGCCGAGGATGCCGACGGCGATCATTGCCACCGCCACCTGCACCAGCAGGCCGAAGTCCTTGGCGAGCAGGCCGTCGTCGATCAGGGTCTTGGTCAGCCAGGGTTGGGCCAGCACCAGCAGGGAGGCGCCGAGGGACAGGCCCAGCAGCACGAGGATGGCACGCAGCTGCGGGCGGACGAAGCCATAGAGCCAGGCCAGGGCACGGCGCAGCAGGTCGGGGTCGCTGGTTTCCACCAGTTTGAGGAGGAGACGGGTCATCGGGTAATCGCCAGGGATTGCACGTTCATTGTGGGGGCGAATTCATTCGCTATGGGCTGCAACGCAGCCCCCTTCGGTCTTGCAGGGCAGACCTGCGGTCTGCTTAGCGAATGAATTCGCCCCCACAGGGTTTCAGCCCCGCATTGGCAGCTTGGGCGAGTCATCCCCTCAGTTGCTTCAGCTTGCGATACAGGGTCGCGCGGCTGATGCCGAGGGCGTCGGCGGCGGCAGAGACATTGCCCTGGTGGCGGTCCAGGGCGCTGCGGATCAGCTCCAGCTCGTTCTCGCGGATGCTGCCGGGCTGGCGGCAACTGGCGGTGAGTTCGTCCAGCAGGCTGTCGGTGAGGTGATCCAGCCCCAGCACCTTCTCGCCCGCCTCACGCATGGCCAGCGCCGAGCGCAGGACCATTTCCAGCTGGCGGATGTTGCCCGGCCAGTCGTAGCCGGACAGCAGTTCGGTGAGGTCCTTGTCGAGGCTTACGTTGGACGCGCCGAACTTGTGCAGCACGCCGCTGATCATTCCGCCCAGGTCATCCCGCTCGCGCAGGGCCGGCAGACGCAGGCTGACGCCGTTGATGCGGTAGTAAAGGTCTTCACGGAAGTGCTTTTCCTGCACCAGGCGCTTGAGGTCGCGGTGGGTGGCGCAGATCACGGCGACGTCGATGTCCTGCTCTTCGCCGGCACCCAGGGGCGCCACCTTGCGCTCCTGCAGCACCCGCAGCAGGCGCGCCTGCAAGCTCAGCGGCATGTCGCCGATCTCGTCGAGGAACAGGGTGCCGCCGTGGGCCTGCATCAGCCGTCCGACCATGCCGCCGCGACGCGAACCGGTGAAGGCGCCTTCGCGGTAGCCGAAGAGTTCGGACTCGATCAGGCCCTCCGGGATGGCGGCGCAGTTCACCGCCACGAACGGCTTGTCGGCACGCGGGCTGGACTGGTGCAACGCGCGGGCCACCACTTCCTTGCCGGTGCCGGTCTCGCCCAGCAGCAGCACCGGCAGCTCATTGGCCAGGCCCTGGCGCGCCATGCGCAGGGCGCGGGCGAAACGGCTGTCGCGTCCGGCCAGTTCATCAAGTAGCAAGGTTTTCTGCGAGGCCGGCGCCCTGGCAGCGGGTGCGGTGCCGCCAAGGCTGGTGTGGCGCGGCACCTGAAGGGCGCGGAAGAAGAACTCGCCCTTGGCGGTCTGCACGCTGCTCACCCCGCCCTGCAACAGACGGGTGATGAATTGCGGCGAGCGCTCACCGATCAGGTCGCTCGAACGGCGGCCCACCAGCGCTTCGCGGCGTATCTGCAACAGGTCGCAGGCACGCTCGTTGGCCGCGAGTACCTCGCCGTCCAGGCTGACGGCCAGAAGGCCGTGCCAGGCACTGCCGAGATATTGCGGGCGGCTGTGGAAGGCCAGCACCAGATGATCCGGGTAGCAGAGGCCGAACATGCGGCTCTCGATGTTACCGGCGGCCAGCATCAGGGTGGCGAGGTTGTCCTGGGGCTGGGCCATGACCCCTTCTCGGGTCAGGTCGATCACGCCGACCACCCGGCCCTGGGGGTCGCGCAGGGGCACCGAGGTGCAGGAGAACGGGCTGAGGCGGTCCAGGTAGTGTTCGCCGCAGTTGATCAGGGTCGGTCGCCCTTCCACTACGGCGGTGCCGATGGCGTTGGTGCCGCGCAGGGACTCGCTCCAGCAGCTGCCGGGACGCAGGTCGCGCAGGCCGAAGCTCTTGAGGAATTCGGTCTGGCCTTCGATGGCCAGGACGTTGGCCTGGGCGTCGCCGAGGATGATCAGCCCGCCCTTGCCCTGCTGGCTGACCAGGTACTCCAGCTCCGGCGTGGCGGCATCGATCAGCAGGCGGTTGCTGTCCAGCAGCAATTGCAGGTCGTGCCGCTGCTCGACCTGCTCGCCCTCCAGGCAATTGAGGCCGTGGCCGAGACTGCGCCGCCACGAGGCATCGATCTCGTCGCGCAGCACGCCCTGGGGCAGTTCGCCTTCGCTGGCCAGTTTCAAACGAGCCTGACGCGACTCGTGCAATGGATCGGCAGCGGTTTTTATTCGAATGTCTTGCGCCATCTCTCGCTCCAGCGTGCGCCCCGGCATGGGCCGGCGGTCAAGTCGCTCGCCTTGAATGTCTACACCCCCGGCCCACGTCCGTAAAGAGCGGGCCAACTCCCCTGCAGGCAGCAAGTATCAAGCCATTCCGGCCGTCGCCTGCTCTTGCGAAGCGTAGTTGACAGTCAGGTTGGCACAGGTTTACGTTAACGTAAAGGTAAACACAGCCACGAGCCCCGACCATGCCCACCACCTACAGCATTTCCGATCTGGCCCGCGAACTGGACGTCACCACCCGCGCCATCCGCTTCTATGAGGAGCAAGGCATGCTCAGCCCCGAGCGCCGTGGCCAGGAGCGCATCTACAGCCCGAAGGACCTGGTGGCGCTCAAGCTCATCCTGCGGGGCAAGCGCATCGGTTTCTCGCTGGCCGAATGCAAGGAACTGATCGACCTCTACGACCCCAGCAGCGGCAACCGCAAGCAGCTGCAGACCTTCATGGACAAGATCGCCGTGCGCCGCGCGCAGCTTGAACAGCAGCTGCTGGATATCCAGCAGATGCAGCTGGAACTGGATACGGCCGAGGAACGCTGCCTGGCGGCCATGGCCGAAACCGAACGCAAACAGGGCGTCAACGCCTGATCCACTCATCCTCCGACAATGACAAGCACAGGTGTAACGATGAGCTACCCCACTCTCAACTTCGGTCTCGGCGAGACCATCGACATGCTGCGCGATTCCGTCCATCAGTTCGCCCAAGCCGAACTGGCCCCGCGTGCCGCGCAGATCGACCGTGATAACGAGTTCCCCATGGACATGTGGCGCAAGTTCGGCGACATGGGCCTGCTCGGCATGACCGTGGAAGAGGAATACGGCGGCACCAACATGGGCTACCTGGCTCACGTGGTGGCGATGGAAGAAATCAGCCGCGCGTCCGCCTCGGTCGGCCTGTCCTACGGTGCGCACTCCAACCTCTGCCTCAACCAGATCCGCAAGAACGGCACCCACGAGCAGAAGCTCAAGTATCTGCCCAAGCTGTGTTCCGGCGAACACGTCGGCGCGCTGGCCATGAGCGAGCCCAACGCCGGCTCGGACGTGGTGTCGATGAAGCTGCGCGCCGACAAGAAAGGCGACCGCTACGTGCTCAACGGCAACAAGATGTGGATCACCAACGGCCCGGACGCCAACACCTACGTGATCTACGCCAAGACTGACGTCAACGCCGGCTCACGCGGCATGACGGCCTTCATCGTCGAGCGCGACTTCAAGGGCTTCTCCCGCCACCAGAAGCTGGACAAGCTGGGAATGCGCGGTTCCAACACCTGCGAGCTGGTGTTCGAAGACGTTGAGGTGCCGGAAGAAAACATCCTCGGTGCGGAAGGCCGTGGCGTGGCCGTGCTGATGAGCGGCCTGGACTACGAACGTACCGTGCTCTCCGGCGGCCCGACCGGGATCATGAGCGCCTGCATGGACGTGGTGCTGCCCTATGTGCACGAGCGCCAGCAGTTCAAGCAGTCCATCGGCGAATTCCAACTGGTGCAGGGCAAGCTGGCCGACATGTACGCCGGCATGAACGCTTCCAAGTCCTACCTGTACACCGTGGCCAAGGCCTGCGACCGCGGCGAGGAATCGCGCAAGGACGCCGCCGCAGTGATCCTCTACACCGCCGAAATGGCCACCAAGATGGCCCTGGACACCATCCAACTGCTGGGCGGCAACGGCTACACCAACGAGTACCCGGCGGGCCGTCTCCTGCGCGACGCCAAGCTCTACGAGATCGGCGCCGGCACCAGCGAAATCCGCCGCATGCTGATCGGCCGCGAGCTGTACAACGAAACCCGCTGATCGCCACACCGAGCCCCTGTAGGAGCGAGCTTGCTCGCGGACAAGCCTTCGCCAGCAAGCTGGCTCCTACAGGAAAGCGCCGGTACAGACACTCGACGGAGCGCGCCAGATGGCCATCCTGCACACCCAGATCAACACCCGTTCCCCGGACTTCGCCCGCAACAGCGCGGCGATGCTCGAACAGGTCGGCGCCCTGCACAGTCTGCTCGGCCGCATCCATGAAGGCGGCGGCGCCAAGGCCCAGGAACGCCACACCTCGCGCGGCAAGCTGCTGCCCCGCGAGCGCATCAATCGCCTGCTGGACCCCGGCTCGCCCTTCCTCGAAATCGGCCAGCTCGCCGCCCATGAGGTCTATGGCGAAGACGTACCCGCCGCTGGTGTGGTGGCCGGCATCGGCCGCGTGGAAGGCGTGGAATGCATGATCGTGGCCAACGACGCCACGGTGAAAGGCGGCTCCTACTACCCGCTGACCGTGAAGAAGCACCTGCGCGCCCAGACCATTGCCCAGCAGAACCGCCTGCCCTGCATCTACCTGGTGGACTCCGGCGGCGCCAACCTGCCGCGCCAGGAAGACGTGTTCCCGGACCGTGAGCACTTCGGCCGCATCTTCTTCAACCAGGCCAACATGAGCGCCATGGGCATCCCGCAGATCGCCGTAGTCATGGGCTCCTGCACCGCCGGCGGCGCCTACGTGCCGGCAATGAGCGACGAAACCATCATGGTGCGCAACCAGGCCACCATCTTCCTCGCCGGTCCGCCGCTGGTGAAAGCCGCCACGGGTGAAGTGGTGACCGCCGAAGAACTGGGCGGCGCCGACGTGCACTGCAAGGTGTCCGGCGTGGCCGACCACTACGCCGAGAGCGACGAGCACGCCCTGGCCCTGGCCCGGCGCAGCATCGCCAACCTCAACTGGCGCAAGGCTGGCGAACTGAACCTGCGCACGCCCCTGGCGCCGCGCTACGCCAGCGATGAGCTGTACGGCGTGATCCCGGCCGATGCCAAGCAGCCCTTCGACGTACGCGAAGTCATCGCCCGCCTGGTGGACGACTCCGAGTTCGATGAGTTCAAGGCGCTGTTCGGCACCACCCTGGTGTGCGGCTTCGCCCACCTGCACGGCTACCCCATCGCCATCCTCGCCAACAACGGCATCCTCTTCGCCGAAGCCGCGCAGAAAGGCGCGCACTTCATCGAACTGGCCTGCCAGCGCGGCATCCCGCTGCTGTTCCTACAGAACATCACCGGCTTCATGGTGGGCAAGAAGTACGAAGAAGGCGGCATCGCCAAGCACGGCGCCAAGCTGGTGACCGCTGTGGCCTGCGCCAAGGTGCCGAAGTTCACCGTGATCATCGGCGGCAGCTTCGGTGCCGGTAACTACGGCATGTGCGGCCGCGCCTACGACCCGCGCTTCCTGTGGATGTGGCCCAACGCCCGCATCGGCGTGATGGGCGCCGAGCAGGCCGCTGGCGTGCTCACCCAGGTCAAGCGCGAGCAGAGCGAACGTGCTGGCCACAGCCTGAGCGCCGACGACGAAGCCCGCATCAAGCAGCCGATCCTTGAGCAGTACGAGCGCCAGGCGCATGCGTATTACTCCAGCGCACGGCTGTGGGACGACGGTGTGATCGACCCGGCGCAGACCCGCGACGTGCTCGGCCTCGCCCTCTCGGCCAGCCTCAACGCCCCGATCGAGCGAACCACTTTCGGCGTGTTCCGCATGTAAACCCTGCTTGCGAGCGGTGGAGCCATCGTAGGAGCCAGCTTGCTGGCGAACCCGGGTACCACCGCTGATCGCGAGCAAGCTCGCTCCTACAGGAGAGCAGGATGACCGACTTCAACACGCTGCAACTGGACATCGCCGACAACGGCGTCGCCACCCTCTGGCTGAACCGTCCGGACAAGAACAACGCCTTCAACGCCGGGATGATCCGAGAGCTGATCCTCGCCCTGGATGCCGTCAAGGCGCATGGCAAGGTGCGCTTCCTGGTCCTGCGCGGCCGTGGCCGGCACTTCTCCGCTGGCGCGGATCTGGCCTGGATGCAGGAATCCGCCCAGCTCGACTACGCCGCCAACCTCGACGATGCCCGCGAACTGGCCGAGCTGATGTACAACCTCTACCACCTCAAGGTACCAACCCTCGCAGTGGTGCAGGGCGCGGCCTTCGGTGGCGCGCTGGGCCTGATCAGTTGCTGCGACATGGCCATCGGCGCCGTGGACGCGCAGTTCTGCCTGTCGGAAGTGCGCATTGGTCTGGCCCCGGCGGTGATCAGCCCCTTCGTCGTCCAGGCCATCGGTGAGCGCGCCGCGCGCCGCTACGCCCTGACCGCCGAACGCTTCAGCGGTGAACGCGCCCGTGAACTGGGCCTGCTCGCCGAGTGCTATCCAGCCGAGGAGCTGGACCAGGCCGTGGAAGCCTGGACGGCCAACCTGCTGCAGAACAGCCCGCAGGGCATGAGCGCCACCAAGGACCTGCTGCGCGAAGTCGGCAGCGGTGCCCTCAGCCCCAATCTGCGCCGCTACACCGAAAGCGCCATCGCCCGCATCCGTGTGAGCCCCGAAGGCCAGGAGGGCCTGCGCGCCTTCCTGGAGAAACGCAAACCGTCCTGGCAGGAGCAATAACAATGATCACCACCCTGCTGATCGCCAACCGCGGTGAAATCGCCTGCCGCGTCATGCGCACTGCCAAGGCGCTGGGTATCCGTACCGTGGCCGTGCACAGCGCCATCGACCGCAACGCCCGCCACGTGCGCGAGGCCGATGTGGCCGTGGACCTGGGCGGCGCCAAGCCGGCGGAAAGCTACCTGCTGGTGGACAAGCTCATCGCCGCCGCCAAGGCCAGCGGCGCCCAGGCCATCCACCCCGGCTACGGCTTCCTCTCCGAGAACGCCGGTTTCGCCCGCGCCATCGCCGATGCCGGGCTGATCTTCCTCGGCCCACCGGCCACCGCCATCGACGCCATGGGCAGCAAGTCCGCCGCCAAGGCGCTGATGGAAGCTGCCGGCGTGCCGCTGGTGCCCGGCTATCACGGCGAAGCCCAGGACCTGGACACCTTCCGCACCGCCGCTGAGCGCATTGGCTACCCAGTGCTGCTGAAAGCCGCCGCCGGTGGCGGTGGCAAGGGCATGAAGGTCGTGGAGCGTGAAAGCGAGCTGGCCGAGGCCCTGGCCTCCGCCCAGCGTGAAGCGCAGTCTGCCTTCGGCGACTCGCGCATGCTGGTGGAGAAGTACGTCCTCAAGCCGCGCCACGTGGAAATCCAGGTATTCGCCGACAGCCATGGCAACTGCCTGTACCTGAACGAGCGCGACTGCTCCATCCAGCGCCGCCACCAGAAGGTGGTGGAAGAAGCACCCGCCCCCGGCCTCTCGCCGGAAATCCGCAAGGCCATGGGGGAGTCCGCCGTGCGTGCTGCCCAGGCCATCGGCTACGTGGGCGCGGGCACCGTGGAATTCCTGCTGGATGAACGCGGCGACTTCTTCTTCATGGAGATGAACACCCGCCTGCAGGTGGAGCACCCGGTGACCGAAGCCATCACCGGCCTGGACCTGGTGGCCTGGCAGATTCGCGTTGCCCGTGGCGAAGCCCTGCCCATTACCCAGGAGCAGGTGCCGCTGATCGGCCACGCCATCGAAGTGCGCCTCTACGCCGAAGACCCGGACCAGGACTTCCTGCCCGCCAGCGGCCGCCTGGCCCTCTACCGCGAAGCCAACGCCGGCCCCGGCCGCCGCGTGGACAGCGGGGTGGCCGAAGGTGACGAAGTATCGCCCTTCTATGACCCCATGCTGGCCAAGCTGATCGCCTGGGGCGAGAACCGCGAAGAAGCCCGCCAACGCCTGCTGGCCATGCTCGACGAAACCGCCGTGGGCGGCTTCAAGACCAACCTGGCCTTCCTGCGCCGCGTGCTGGCCCACCCGGCCTTCGCCGCTGCCGAGCTGGACACCGGTTTCATTGCCCGTCATCAGGAGCAGTTGCTGCCCGCCCCGGCCGCCCTGCCCCCGGTCTTCTGGCAGGTGGCTGGCGAAACCTTCCGCCAGAGCGAGGCCGAGCGCGTGCGCGGCGACGACCCGCACTCGCCCTGGAGCCGCAACAGCGGCTGGCGTGCCGGCCTGCCGAGCGCGACCGACCTGCACCTGACCTGCGGCGACGAGCGCCAGGTCATACGCCTGCGTGGCACCGCCGCCAGCCCGATCCAGCTCAAGGGCGAATACGTCACCCTGGAGCAGGACGGCCTGCGCCGCCAGCATCTGGCGATCCGCCGGAGCGAAACCCTCTACCTGGAGTGGGATGGCGAGCTGCGCAGCGTCGGCCGGGTCGACCCGATCGAGGAAGTCGAAGCCAGCCACGCCCACCACGGCGGGCTGACGGCGCCCATGAACGGCAGTATCGTGCGCGTCCTGGTGGAAGCCGGGCAGACAGTAGAAGCCGGCACCGCCCTGGTGGTGCTCGAAGCCATGAAGATGGAACACAGCATCCGCGCGCCCCACAATGGCGTGGTCAAGGCGCTGTATTGCAGCGAAGGCGAGCTGGTCAACGAAGGCACCGCCCTCGTCGAGCTGGAAGAAGCCTGACCCGGCATGACCGTAGGATGGGTTAAGCCCGCGAAACCCATCGCGGAGTTGATGGGTTTCGCTTCGCTCTACCCATCCTACGAGCTGGAAGAAGCCTGGCCCGGTACGACCGTAGGATGGGTAGAGCCCGCGAAACCCATCGCGGAGTTGATGGGTATCGCTCCGCTCTACCCATCCTACAAGCTGGAAGAAGCCTGACCCGGTATGACCGTAGGATGGGTAGAGCCCGCGAAACCCATCGCGGAGTTGATGGGTATCGCTTCGCTCTACCCATCCTACAAGCTGGAAGAAGCCTGACCCGGTATGACCGTAGGATGGGTAGAGCCCGCGAAACCCATCGCGGGGTTGATGGGTTTCGCACCGAAAGAGAGATGACGCAATGACTATTCCCAGCAAGGTCCGCCTGGTCGAAGTCGGCCCGCGCGATGGCCTGCAGAACGAGAAGCAACCCATCAGCGTCGCCGACAAGGTGCGCCTGGTGGACGATCTCACCGCCGCCGGCCTCGGCTATGTGGAAGTGGGCAGTTTCGTTTCGCCCAAGTGGGTGCCGCAGATGGCCGGCTCCGCCGAAGTCTTCGCGCAGATCCAGCGCAAGGCCGGCGTGACCTACGCCGCCCTGGCGCCGAACCTCAAGGGCTTCGAAGCCGCCGTGGAAGCCGGGGTGAAGGAGGTGGCGGTGTTCGCGGCCGCGTCCGAGTCCTTTTCGCAGAAGAACATCAACTGCTCCATCGCCGAGAGCCTGGCGCGCTTCGTGCCTGTGATGGACGCGGCCAAGGCCCACGGCATCAGCGTGCGTGGCTATGTGTCCTGCGTGCTGGGCTGCCCCTACGAAGGCGAGGTGCCCGCCGAGCAAGTGGCTAGCGTTGCCGCCGAGCTTTACGCCATGGGCTGCTATGAAGTGTCCCTGGGCGACACCATCGGTACCGGCACGGCCGGCGCCACCCGCCACCTGTTCAACGTGGTGGGCACCCGTGTGCCGCGTGACCGCCTCGCCGGTCACTTCCACGACACCTACGGCCAGGCCGTGGCGAACATCCATGCCAGCCTGCTGGAAGGCATCACCGTGTTCGACAGCTCGGTCGCCGGCCTCGGCGGCTGCCCCTACGCCAAGGGCGCCACCGGCAACGTCGCCACCGAAGACGTGCTCTACCTGCTCAACGGCATGGGCATCGAGACCGGTATCGACATGAACAAGCTGGTGGAAGCCGGGCAACGCATCTGCGCGGTGCTGGGCAAGGAGAACGGGTCGAGGGTGGCGCGCGCCATTCTCGCTCGGGCAGGCTGAGGCATCCCCCACTCCCAGCCCTCTCCGAATGGGTAAGGGCTGGACGTGAGGGAATCCACCGCGCCACGCGACGTCCGTCGCCAATGAGCGCATCCACCCGAAGCACGCACGCGTTCGGCCGCTTTGTATCCTCCCCGATACAAACCCGACATGTCCCCGATACCCGCCTGCCCCAGCCTTGCCCGCCAATGGCCGCAACGCCTCGCGCGCGGTAGCATCCCTCCTTGTAGTTCCTGGGCCGGCAAACGCCCGCCCTCCCCCTCGGCACGAGCTTCACCATGCAATCGACTTCCGCTTCGGACACGCCCTTTCCCCGGAACCGCTGGAGCGTCCGCGCCCTGATCGTGGACGATGACGCGCCCATCCGTGAGCTGCTCTGCGGCTATCTGGCGCGCTTCAATATCGAGACGGTGGGCGTGGACGATGGCCAGGCCATGCGCCTGGCCCTGGCCGAAGAACGCTTCGACGTGGTGGTGCTGGACCTGATGCTGCCCGGCGAGGATGGCCTGTCCCTGTGCCGCTGGCTGCGTGCGGAGTCGGGTATCCCGATCCTGATGCTCACCGCCCGCTGTGAGCCGGCGGACCGCATCATCGGCCTGGAGCTGGGTGCCGATGACTACATGGCCAAACCCTTCGAGCCACGCGAACTGGTGGCACGCATCCAGACCATCCTGCGTCGGGTGCGTGACGACCACGACACGCCTCGCACCGACAGCCGCAGCAGCATCCGCTTCGACGCCTGGCGTCTGGACGGCGTGCTGCGCCAGTTGCAGTCGCCCGAAGGGCTGGTGGTGCCGCTTTCCAACGCTGAGTTCCGCCTGCTCTGGGTTTTCCTCGAACGCCCGCGCCGGGTGCTCAGCCGCGAGCAGTTGCTGGACGCTGCGCGGGGTCGTTCGATCGAGGCCTTCGACCGCAGCATCGACCTGCTGGTCTCGCGCCTGCGGCAGAAGCTCGGCGACGACCCGCGCTCGCCGCGCCTGATCAATCACCCGAGCGGCAACCTGCTGTACCCCAAAGGCCCATAAAACGGGCTGTCCAGGCACCCGCCAACCTCGCCAAACCAAAGCTTTCCAGAAAAAACGCCTAATGTAGTCACCACTTTCGGCAGCCGCTGTTGCCCACTACGCAACCGGGGTATCCGCTATAATCGCGCAGTAATCAGCGAGAGACGCGACCCAATGCCAGCTCTGTCCCTACAGGCCAAAAAGGCCTACTTCGCCAAGGTGCGCCAGTCCAACTATGCCGCCAGTCTCCGTCTGGAAGGCTTTGACGTGACGCCGGCCGATGCGGACCGCAAGCTGCCTACTCGCGAAGCTGCCCTGGACGCTTACCGCAACAAGCAAGGCTGATGGTCGACAAATACGGCGTCGGCCAAGACCCCTACTGCTACCCCGGCACTTCGGTGCTTAGAAACCGCTTGGGCCTAACCTCTGACGAAGCGCTCAACGAAGCAGAGCGCACACTCTCCGCAATCGCTGCCAGCGAAATCGAATTCATCCCCCCGCCATACGACTTGGTATCCCTAAAGCGTATTCATCACCAGTTGTTCCAGGACATCTACAATTGGACTTTCCCCGGATTTCATCCGGGCTACTGACGTGTAGGAGCGAGCTTGCTCGCGAAAGATCGTGCTCGGGCTGTTCGCGAGCAAGCTCGCTCCTACAGGCAATCCGGCTTCATCCTGTACATCAGGGATGCTCGATCGTCACAGGCAGAGCCGATGACTCATGACCACGGCCCCCTCAGGATGGCGGATGCTCCTGCACCTTGGTCTCCGGCGGAACCACCACCTGCGGCTGCGTATCGCCGATCCAGTCCGAGATCAGGCTGTAGGCCACCGCCAGCAGGGTGGGGCCGAGGAACAGCCCCATGAAGCCGAAAGCAAGAATGCCGCCGAATACCCCGAGCAATACCACCACCAGCGGGAGATTGCCGCCCCGGCTGATGAGGTAGGGCTTCAGCACGTTGTCCACGCCGCTGATGACGAACATGCCCCAGATACCGAGGAATATGGCGTAACCATAATCACCATGCCAGGCCAGCCAGGCGGTGACCGGCCCCCACACCAGCGGTGGCCCCATGGGGATGAGGCTGAGGGCAAAGGTGGCGATACCCAGCACCAGGGCACCGGGAACGCCGACAATCCAGAAGCCGATCAGCGCCAGCACGGCCTGGGCAGCGGCAGTACCGATCACGCCGTTGACCACCCGCTGCACGGTGCCGGCCACCAGCGCCAGGTAATGCTCGGCGCGCTCGCCAATCAACCGCTCCAGGCCACGTTCGACGAACAAGGCCATGCGCGGGCCATCGCGATAGAAGAAGAACACCAGCACCAGGCTAAGCACCAGCTCGACGATGCCGCCGCCGATCTGCGCGCTGCGCGCCAGCACCCAGTTGCCGGCCTGCCCCATATAAGGCTTGAGGCTGGCGAAGATGGCCGAGCCCTGGGCATCGATGGAATGCCAGACGCGCACCAGGCGCTCACCCACCAGGGGAATCTCCGGCAGCCATGCCGGCGGCGGCGGCAACCCTTCCACTTGCACGTTCTTCACCAGTTCGGTGGCGTCGCGCACATGCTCGGCCAGGTTGCCCAGCAGCCAGGCCAGGGGCAACGCCACGAGCACCACCCAGCCTGCCGTGAGCACACCGGCGGCGGCGGTTTCGCGGCCCTTCAGCAGGTTGCACAGCAGGCGCATCAGCGGCCAGCTGGCAAAGGCCAGCACGGCAGCCCAGAACAGCGCCGAGACAAAGGGCGCCAGCACCCAGAGGCATGCGCCGAGCAAGGTCAGCAAGAGTATCTGCACCAATAGGCGATCGTTGTTCAACATCCCTGAATCACTCCGGCGAGCAGATAAGAAAGGCCGTGCCTGCCAGAACGCATTGCGTGACCGGCAAGCACAAGCATAGAGACTGATCCTGACCGTTTCTCAGCGCAGAAGGTTCAGGTGCAGGCCAGGGGCCTTGCCTTCGCCCAGTTCCAGTCGAGCAGCACGCACGCCCTGCCCCACCAGCGCTTCGCGCCAGGCTTCGGCACCTGCGCCGGCCAGGCTGACGCGCAAGGTGCTGTCGAGGTTGAGGCAACGCCCCAGCAGCGTGGCCCAGGCGTCCGACGGCTCGTTCGGTAGACGGGCCAGGTGCAGCTCGCCGCTGCTTTTGAGTTCACGCATCAGGGTATCGGGTGTGGGCAGCAGTTCACCCAGGGGCGCGCTGGCATCCAGTTGCTCGGCATACAGGTAGGCCCGGCGGTTGCCCCGGGTAATGCTGTAGAGGGCCAGCAGGCTGTCCTGGTGCGGTTCGGCCAGACGCAGTAGCAGGTAAGCCTGTTGCTCATCAGAGCCATACAGTTTGGCGTTTCCAAAGATTGAATTGGCCCAGAGGCTGCTGGAGCCGCAGTCGCGGCCCTGGCACCAGTAGAGCAGCTCGGCCCCATTGGCCAGCAGGTCCTTTCGGGCGCGGTCGAAGGCGTCGGCCGAGCTGTGGCCGGCGGGCAGGCGATACGTCACCGAGGTCTGTCGCCCTTCGACTTCGACCTTGCGCTCCATGCGCAACTTATTGCTGATACGGCGGATGGAGCTTTGCGGGAAGACCCGTTCCTGGTCCGGGCTCTCTTGGAACTCGGTGATTTCGGCGTGGGGAAAGCGCGGCAGCGCTGCCAGGTCGTGGCTGCCAGGCGGGTCGGCAGCCTGGGCGGATGTTGCCAGCAGCAAGCCGGCAAGAAGGGTGAGGCGCATGCGCATCCTTATCGATAGGTCCTGGAGTGAGCAGTCTGGACCAGCTTTCGGGCCTTTTCCTGCCGCTTGCCACGGATCGAGCCGCGCCGCACAACGGTTTCGACCATCCCGCTGTTCCCTGACCAAAAGCCGCCAGCCTTCCCGGTTGGCGGGTTCAAGTCAAGGAATCGCGAAGAAGGGATTGAAACAGTCTGCTACCGCCTGGGCACCGGCCTCGTCATCCAGGTGCAGGTGATGCTTGCCAGGCAAGCGATGCACGTCGAATGACAACCCTTCCAGCAGGCCGGCGAACTTGGGTTCCACATGCAGCAGCCCCTCCTCCGCCAGCACCAGCATGGACGGGCACTTCACCGCATGGGCAAAGGCCAGCGCATGGGCGCGGGTCAGGCGCAGCGGCGACGGCAGGGTAAGTCGGCTGTCGGTGCGCCAGGTGTAGCCACCAGGCACCGGCATCAGGCCGCGCTCGGCGAGCAGTTCAGCGGCCTCGCGGCTGACCCCACCAGTGCCACGCATGCGTGCCTCGACGGCGCGGTCGATAGCGGCGTAGACCGGCTTGCGCTTGCCCGTCAGCGCCAGTTGCGCGCGCAGCGCCTCACCCAGCTTGGTCGGCGCCTGCTCGGCCTCGCCGGTGTAGGGCATCAGGCCATCGATCAGGGCCAGGCGCTCGACCCTGTCGGGCATGGCACCGGCCAGCATCACCGAGACGATGGCGCCCATGGAGTGGCCAAGCAGGGAAAAACGCTCCCAGCCCAGTTGTTCGGCCACCAGCAGCACATCAGCGGCATAGTCCCACAGCAGGTAGCTGGCCCCCGGTGCACGGTGGGCGGACAGCCCGTGGCCGGCGAAGTCGAGGGCGACGATGCGCAGCCCCGGCAGGCGCGGCGCCAGGCGGGCGAAGCTGTTGGCGTTGTCCAGCCAGCCGTGCAGGGCTATCACCGGCTGGCCGTCTTCGGGCCCGTAGAGGTGCGCTGCCAGTTCGATGTGCGGCAGGTTGAGGCGGATTTCTTCGACCTGGGCAGTCATGCGCTGGCCTCCTGACGGCGGCCGTCCCAGCGGCCGAATACGGACTTGAGCAGCTCGGCGGTTTCCTGCGGGCGTTCGAGGGGGAACATATGCCCACCGGGCAGCGACAGGTATTCCCCGTGTGGTACCCGCTTCAGCAACCGCGCATGGTGCGGCAACACCACCTTGCTGTGGCGTCCGCGCACCAGCGCCAAAGGCACCTTGAGCTGCTGCGGACGGCCCGGCGTGCGGTGCGGCACGCTGCGGTAGATGCTGATTTCGGTGGCGGCGTCGAACTTCAGCCGCAGGCTTTCGCCCTGGCGTGCCAGGCCATGCTGGACATAGGCGTCCAGGCACTCGGGGTCGAAACGGCGGAACAGGGCCTTGCCGGCGAAGTAACCACGGGCCTCGTTGAAGTCACCGAACTCCTCGCGACGACCCAGGGTGCGGCCGGCCGGGGTGATGCGGTCGATGAAGCCAAAGCGCTTGGCCGCACGGATGACGATGCGGTCGGCCAGGGTCAATACCGGGGAGTCCAGCATCCCCACGCCACGATAGAGGTCGGGGCGAAGGAGCGCGGCATGGTAGTGCAGCACGCCGCCGAGCGAATGACCCAGGCCCCAGACCGGATCGCCTTGCCCTTCCAGGTGGTGGATCAATTCGTCCACCAGATTCTCCCAGTTGTCGTTCACCGGGAAGCGCGGGTCGTGCCCGTGCTGTTCCAGGTGTTCGACGCGGAAGTCCGGGGCCAGGGCGGCGAAGAGCTTGCCGTAGGTGGCCGAAGGAAAGCCGTTGGCGTGGGCGAAGAAGATGGTGTGCGACATGGCGTCCAGCTCGTCGGGGGATGCTGGGGATTCTCCGGCAGCCTCGTTCACGCGGCAATGACTGTAACCGCCAGTGATGATGGCGCTACTGCCAAACCCCCGGTGCCAACAGCCGCCCGACTATGGCCAACGCCACCAGGAGGAACACCAGCCCGCAGGCCAGATCGATGACCGGCGCGACGCGCAGCAGGCGCTGCTGGGCGCTGCCACGGGTCAACGCCAGGCCCAGCACGCTGAACCAGGCCAGCCCCATGCCGAAAAGGATGCCGGCGGCACCGAGCTTGCCGGCAACGGACATATCCGCCGGAATCAGCCCCGATAGCAGCGCGAGGAAGAACACCAGCGCTTTCGGATTGAACAGGTTGGTGGCCAGCCCTCGCAGCCAGGGCCCCAGGGCTGAGGGCGGCAGCGCGCTGGCCAGCCGTCCATTGGCGCCCTCCCCGCGCTGGAACCAGCTGCGCACGGCACCGACGCCGAGCCAGCCGAGGTAGCTGGCGCCGAGCAGTTGCAGCAGATCGAACAGGAGCGGCGAGCGACTGAGCAACAGCGCCACGCCGGTCAGCACCAGGGTGCCGTGAACGAGGATGCCGCAGGCCAGGCCCAGTGCGCTGAGCAACCCCGCCCGACGCCCTTGATGCACGGCGGTGCGAACGACTAGCGCGACATCGGGGCCGGGGCTGACCAGGGCGACGGCGAACACGGCCGCCAGCGACAGCAAGACGGAAGTCTCCTGCATGGATGTTCTCCAGGATCGTGAGGATTCAGCGGTGATGGCGGGTCAGCGGTTGCGCAGCTTGGCCGGCGGCACGCCATAGGTGCGGCGGAACAGCCGCGAGAAGTGCGCCTGGTCGTAGAAACCCAGGTCCAGCGCCACTTCGCTCAGAACCTCGCCGCGCAGCACCCTTGGCAGGGCACGTTCCAGACGCAACTGCGTCAGCCACTGGTGAGGCGGCAGTCCGCATTGACGGTTGAAGCGGCGCAACGCCTGCCAGGGGCTGAGGCCGCAGAACGCGGCCAGCTCCTCCAGCGAGGGCGGTGCATAGAGACGCGACTCCAGCCACTCCCGCAAGCGCGCCCAGGTGCGGGCATCGAAGCCATGTTCCGGCTCACGGACGCGTAGCGTGGAACCCTGCCCCAGCAGGTTGGCCAGGGTCGGCCAGAGCTGGCTTTCCTGCTCCAGCCGCGAGCCTTGGGCTAGCGCGCCGTGCAACGTTTGCAGCTGTCCACGCAGTGTGGCGTCGCGAAGAATACTGGTGGTCAGGCGCGGCGCGCCCTGGCGCTCATCACTCAAGCTGCGGCTGGCGTCGTCCAGCCATTGCGGGTCGAAAGCCAGCACGCGGATCTGATAGCTCTGGCCATCGACTCCGGCACCATCGTGGATCTGCTCCGGCGCCATCAACAGCACGTCCCCGGTGTCGGCCTGATGGCTTTCACCCTGGTGCAGGTAGCGTTGCCGGCCGCGCACCACCAACCCCAGGTGGTACTCCAGATGGAAGTGCCGGGGAAAGGCGAAGTGCTGGTACTGGGCGTCGATCAGGCGGACGCCCGGCAGGCAGCTGGGGATGTGGTTGGTCTGGTCCATGGGCGCCACTTTACTCCGTGGCGCCGTGCGCTTCTTGGACAAAATTGCGGAAGGATTGGTCCGGAGTGACGTAGTCCCGCAGGGTGGAAATCGCTTTTCATTTCCACCGTCCGATGCCCGCCCATGCTCCGATGGTGGATCGGTGAAGCGTGATCCACTCTACGCAGCTGTGACGGCAGCATGAAGCCTGACGCTCCTACATGTCAGCCGCGCCGCGGCGGCTCGGCACCGAGGGGCACGATGGCCATGGTCAGGCGGGAAATGCAGCTGGGTTTGCCGTCTTCGCCCGAGAGCCGGATGTCCCAGACATGGGTGGTCCGGCCCAGGTGTACCGGGCGGGCGACAGCCGTGACGCGGCCGCTGCGCAGACCTCGCAGGTGGTTGGCGTTGACCTCCAGCCCCACGCAGTAGAAGCGCGCGGTATCGATGCACAGGTAGCTGGCAGTGGAGCCCAGGGTTTCCGCCAGCACCACTGAGGCGCCGCCGTGAAGCAGGCCGTAGGGTTGATGGGTGCGCTGGTCGACCACCATGCTGGCGGTCAGGGATTCTTCGTCGAAGGCCTCGAAGCGGATGTCCAGGCCTTCGCCAATGGTGTTCGTCAGGGATTCGTTGAGGTGCGCGAGATCGGGGATTTGTCGCCACAGGCCCATGGGGTCACTCCTTGTGGGAGGCCGGGACGAAGCGTCCCGACCTGGCTGGATCATTCGTGCCAGACAACCGCTTCCTGGCGTTCGAGCCATTCAGGGAAGCGCTTGCCGTAGGCATCTTCCACCTTGTTGCGCTTGATCTTCAGCGTCGGGGTGAGGAAGCCGTTGTCCACCGCCCAGACTTCCTTGACCAGCACCAGCCCCTGCAGGCGCTCGTGTTTGTCGAGGTCGCCGTTGACCTCCTCCAGCAGGTTGCGCAGGCTGACTTCCAGCTCGGCGCGGGCACTGTTCGCCGCCTCCTGCCGCCCAACATCGGAGAGCACACAGAGGGCCATGGGCTGGGGCAGGCCGTCGCCCACCACGCAGACCTGTTCGATGCGCGGATGCACGGCGAGGCGATTCTCGATGGGCGCCGGCGCCACGTACTTGCCCTTGCTGGTCTTGAAGATTTCCTTGATGCGGCCGGTCAGGCGCAGGTTGCCGTCGGCGTCCTGCTCGCCCTTGTCGCCGGTCCGCAGGAAGCCGTCTTCGGTGATGGTCTCGGCAGTGCGTTCCGGGTCCTTGTAGTAACCCTGCATGGTGGCGCCGCTGCGCACCTGCACCTCGCCCTCCTCACTGATCCGGACCTCCACGCCGGGGCTGTTCTGGCCGATCCAGCCGGGCTTGTGCCGCCCCTTGAGGCACAGGTGGGAATAACCGCAGTTCTCGGTCATGCCATACACCTCCGCCACTTCCAGGCCGAGGCGCTTGTACCAGTTCAGCAGCGCACCGGGCACTGGCGCGGCGCCGCACAGGGCGTTGCGCACGGCATCCAGGCCGAGGCCAGCCAACACCTTGCGGCCGACGATGCGGCCGATGACAGGCAGCCGAAGCAGGCGATCGAGCTTTGCCGCCGGCATCTTCGAATAGACGCCCATCTGGAACTTGGTCCAGATGCGCGGCACACCAAAGATCGCGGTGGGACGGGCACGGCGCAGGTCATCGAGGAAGGTTTCCAGACTCTCGGCGAAGAACACCGTCTGCCCGGCGTAGAGCGACCCCATCTCCACGAACATCCGCTCAGCCACGTGGCACAGCGGCAGGTAGGACAGCAGGCGGTCGTCCTCTCCGGTCTGGAACAGTTCCACGCCATGACCGGCAGCGAAGGCGAAATTGCTGAAATTGTGCATGACGCCCTTGGGCGTGCCGGTGGTCCCGGAGGTGTAGATGATGGTGGCGAGCTGATCCGGGGCGCCCTTGGGGCTGTCCTGGATCGGGTTGACGGCCTGCAGGTCGGCCCAGTTGAAGTCGAACTCACCCGCCGGGTGAATCGGCAGTGCAATGGTCGGCACGCCCTGAGGCACACCGCTGGCCATGGCGGGCCAGTCATCGAGCTTGCCGATGAAGGCAAGGGCCGATTCGGAATGCTCCAGCACCTGGTGCACCGACTCGGCGGTGAGGTTGGGATAGAGGGGAACGGAAACGTGGCCAGCCATCCAGATGGCGAGGTCGGCCACGATCCAGTGGGCACAATTCTTGGAAATGATTGCGATACGGCTGCCCTGGGGCAGGTCACGCCCCCGCAGCCAGCTGGCGGCCCGACGGGCCTGCTCGCCCACATCGGCCCAGGTCAGCTCCTCGATCCGTCCGCCGCCGAGCGGCTGGACCAGGTAGCGCGTATTCGGGTGACGGGCTTCACGCTCGAAAAACATTTCAAGCGGCAAACGGACTGCATCAGCCACAGGGCCTCCTCCTTTGTTCTTTTTTTAGGGGACAACCAAGCACTTGCTTGGTCGACTATTCCACGCACTTGGGAGGAGGCGCAAGTTAAGAAATGTTGCGAATCGTCAGTGATGGCGAACGTGATGGACGGCGCGCAAGGACATGAGACCGGGGACCAGCAGGTCGCCCTCCAACTCGGCCAGACTGGCAGTGCCCATGGGCAGCGGCTCCTGGCGATGGCCATGGATCAGCAGACCGGCCAGTTCGCTGACGAAGGGATTGTGGGTGACCAGCAACAGGTCCTGCTCGCTGCGTTCGGCGAGGAAGTCGAGCGCCTCTCGCGGGTCGCTGTCCGGGGTCAGCCAGGGCGCGGTGCCAACGGCACCGCTGAAGGCCAGGGCATCACGAACCAGCTCAGCGGTCTGCTGCGCCCGCACATAGGGGCTGGCCAGAATGGCGCCCAGCGGCTGCCCGGCGAGTTGGGCAGCTGTGTGCAGCACGTCCTTGCGACCGTGGCGCGTCAGCTCGCGCTCGGCATCGGTCCGGGCGCGGGGTTCAGCCTCGCCATGGCGCAGCAGCCAGAGCCTCACAGCTTGGGCTCTTCGTCACGCACCGGGTGAGCAGCTGGCGGCACCGCATGGGGCGCCTCGCCCTCGGCAGCACGAGCCTCGGGCCAATCGGCGAAGGGCCAGGGTTTCTCCTCGGTGTTGAAGGTGCCGAAACGGCCAATCTGAGCCAGGTACTGGCTCAGGCTGTCGCCGAACGACAGCAGGCCGGCATTGGGTGCACCGTAGAAGGCGCGGTAGCCCAACTGCAGCAGGACCACTGCACCCAGCACGATTTCAGCCAGTTGCCAGACGATGACGAAGATCAGCATCCACAGGACGCGCAGCAGGATGTGCTCGCGCTGCAGGTCTTCGCGCTCTTCACTCATGGGGAATCTCCTTGTCCGAAAGTGTGAATCAGAAGCCGGTGGTTGGAATGAAGTCTACGTCGGTCTTGGGCTCGCCGCGCATCAGCAGCTCGATCACCTGGGCCAACGTACGCCCTTCGAAAAGTATGGCATGCAGCCCCGCGACCAGCGGCATGTAGACCTGCAGCTCCTCGGAACGACTCTTGAGAACCTTGAGGGTGTTGACGCCCTCGGCAACCTCGCCCAGACGTGAAACCGCGTCTTCCAGGGACAGGCCCTCGCCCAGGGCGTAGCCCACTTGGTAGTTGCGGCTTTTGGGGGAGGAACAGGTGACGATCAGGTCGCCCACACCGGCCAGCCCCAGGAAGGTCATGGGGTTGGCGCCCAGCTTGACGGCAAAGCGGGTCATCTCCGCCAGGGCGCGGGTGATCAGCATGCTCTTGGTGTTCTCGCCCATGTCCAGGGCGGCGGCCATGCCGGCGATGATGGCGTAGACGTTTTTCAGCGCACCGCCCAGCTCGACACCGAAGCGGTCCTGGCTGGCGTAGACACGGAAGGTACGGCCATGCAGCGCGGACTGTACCCGTTGGCAGAGCTCGGCATCCTCGCTGGCAACCACCGTGGCAGTCAGCGCGTGGTCGGCGATTTCCTTGGCCAGGTTGGGGCCGGAAATCACGCCAATGCGCGCATCCGGAGCCACTTCTTCGAGAATCTGGCTCATCAGCTTGAAGCTTTTCGCCTCGATGCCCTTGGTGGTACTGACCAGGAGCTTGCCGGTCAGTAGCCCGGACACCGGCTCCAGCACCGGTCGCAATGCACTGGACGGCACGGCGACGAAAACCAGCTCGCAATCGGCGAGCACGGCGGGCAGATCGGTATCCGGTTCGACACCGGGGTGGATCTTCACACCCTTGAGGTAGCGTGGGTTCTCCCGCAGGGTGCGGATCGCCTCGGCCTGTTCGGGGTCGCGCATCCAATGGCGCACGCGCTGGCCATTCTCGGCCAGCAGGTTGGCGATGGCGGTGCCGAAGCTACCGCCGCCGAGCACCGCGACGGGTTGCTGTTCAGTCATAACGGGTCCATGTAGGCCAAAGGAATGGCGAATCCACGCATTATACGGAGGCGCCGTCTACCGGCCAGCGCCAATCCAGAGCCATCGCGCTGGCAAAGCGATCATCCTCGGTTAAGATGCCGCAGTTCTTTGACGTCAAGGTTGCCGCATTCGCGCCCCAACGACCGCCGCGTATCAAAAATTCCCCCAGCATTGGGGCATAACAAGACTAAAGTTCCAACATAGATTCACCTCACGGACGCCCCCGCACCGAGGCAAAAGGAAGATGTGCCTACCCTCCCCCCGATCGCCGAACTCTCCCGCCGCTGAAGGAGAGCCGCGCCCATGACCTTGCGGCATCGCTGGGACATCCACACCCGCACCCAGTTGATCAGCCTCGGCCCGGCACTGCTGCTGACCCTGCTGCTCACCGGATTCTTCACCTTCGCCCGCCTGCAGGACCTGCGTCAGGAGCTGAACCACACTGGCCAGTTGATCGCCAGTCAGCTCGCACCGGCAGCGGAATACGGTGTGGTCACCGGCAACCTGGAGGTACTGGAAGGCTTGCTCCAGGCCAGCCTGGGCACGCCCCATGTGCGGTTTCTCGAAGTGCGCGACCGCGCCGACAATATCCTGGTCTACCTGGAGCAGCAGGACCGCCTCGAGAAGAGCGGCGCGCAGGTGGAGGTTTTCCACGCGCCCATCATCCAGCAGCAGATGCACCTGCAGGCGCAGCGCACCCTGGCCAGGGGAGACAGCCGCAGCAATGACGGCAACTACTTGGGTCGCGTAGTCGTGGGCATGTCCAACGACGCCTTCAGCAGCCGCCAGCAGGAGATCCTCCTCAAGGCCACTGTGCTCGCGTTCATGGCCCTCCTCCTCACCTTCCTGCTCGCGCGCCGCCTGGCCACTCGCCTATCGCAACCCATCAGCGCGATGGGCGACGCGGTCAAGGCCATCCAGGACGGCAACTACGACGCCAGCCTACCCGTGGTAGACGACAGTGAACTGGGCGACCTCGGCCGCCACATCAACAACCTCGCCAGCGGCCTGCAACAGGCCAGCCACGAGCAGCAGCAGGCGATGGGTCAGCTGATCAAGGCACGCGAGGAAGCAGAAATGGCAAACAGGGCCAAATCCGACTTCCTGGCGATGATGAGTCACGAACTGCGCACCCCCATGAACGGCGTGCTGGGCATGCTCCAGCTGCTGGAAACCACGGAGATGACCGAGGAACAGACGGAGTACGCGGCGCTGGCCACCGAGTCCACCGAGCACCTGCTCAAGGTGATCAACGACATCCTCGACTTCTCTCGTATCGAACGCGGCGCCCTGGAGCTGGAACGCATTCCCTTCAACTTGCTGGACCTGATCCTGGGTTCGGTGCAAGTGTTCCAGCACAGTGCCCAGCAGCGCGGATTGGTCCTGACGCTGGACACCCAGGGCGGCCTGGAGCGGGTGGAGGCGCAGGGCGACCCGACGCGCCTACGGCAGATCCTGGTCAATCTGGTAGGCAACGCCCTGAAGTTCACCGAGGAAGGTGGCATCAAGGTCGTAACCCGCTGGCAGGCACTGGACAGCGAAGTGCTCTGGCTCACCTGTGCCGTGCACGACAGCGGGATCGGCATCCCCCCCGACCGCCTGGAGCATATGTTCGATGCGTTCCAGCAAGCCGATCACTCGATCTCCCGCCGCTATGGCGGCACCGGCCTCGGCCTGCCCATCGCCCGCACCCTGGCCGAACGCATGGGCGGCACGCTGCGGGCCGAAAGCCATGAAGGTTCGGGGTCGGTCTTCACCCTGGAAATTCCCCTGCCTTTCCGTCCCGAGGGAGCCGAAACGCTTACCAATCAGGCACACGCCCCCAGTGAAGGCAGCGGTCAGCACGTGCTGCTGGTGGAGGACAACCCGGTGAACCAGACCGTGATAGAGGCCATGCTGCGCAGCCTCGGTTTCCAGGTGAGCCTGGTGGGCGACGGTGCACAAGCCGTGCACCAGGCGTCACGCCATCACTATGCCGCTATTCTCATGGACTGCCGCCTGCCGGTGCTGGATGGCTATGAAGCCACGCGCCAGATTCGCCAGATGAATGGCGGCGCAACGTTGCCGATTATCGCCCTCACCGCCAACGCCCTGCAGGGCGACCGCGAGGCCTGCCTGGCCGCAGGCATGAATGACTACCTGGCCAAGCCCTTCAAGCGCGCCGACCTGCTGCGGGTGATGCAGCGCTGGCTAAGCAAACCGTCGGACTGAAACGATTGATGCTGTTTCCAGACATTCGTCGAGTGTTCCGGGATGTTAAAGTGCACCACGCTTTGCGAGCGGGATGCCCCTGTCGCGCCCTTTGGGCGGGTCAAGGTCACTCAGGTGAACGACTGTGCTCGCCACTCTGTGACTTTCACCGCAACGCAACAGTCTATGACTAGTCTGCCAGCTGGCCCCCCTACAACGGCCACGGCAGCAGGATGAATGCAAAGCCCTGTGCCACACGGGGACCATTGAGGAGCTCGCATGACCAAACAAAACGCCTATTCCCGGGAAGACCTGCTGCGCTGCAGTCGCGGCGAGCTGTTCGGCCCTGGTAATGCGCAACTGCCCGCCCCCAACATGCTGATGATCGACCGCATCGTGCATATCAGCGAGACCGGCGGGAAGTACGGCAAAGGCGAGATCGTCGCCGAGCTCGATATCAATCCTGACCTGTGGTTCTTCGCCTGCCACTTCGAGGGCGATCCGGTCATGCCCGGCTGCCTCGGCCTCGATGCCATGTGGCAGTTGGTCGGCTTCTACCTCGGCTGGCAGGGCAACCCTGGCCGCGGCCGCGCCCTCGGCTCCGGCGAAGTCAAGTTCTTCGGCCAGGTCCTGCCGTCCGCGAAAAAGATCACCTACAACATCCATATCAAGCGCACTATTAATCGTTCGCTGATCCTCGGCATCGCCGACGGCACCGTTGCCGTCGATGGCCGCGAGATCTACAGCGCCGAAGGCCTGCGCGTCGGCCTGTTCACCTCTACCGACAGCTTCTGAAGGACATCCGCATGCGTCGCGTCGTGATCACTGGCCTGGGCATCGTTTCCTGCCTGGGCAATGACAAAGCCACCGTCTCCGACAACCTGCGCGCCGGCCGTGCCGGTATTCGCCATAACCCCTCCTATGCGGAGATGGGTTTGCGCAGCCAGGTGTCCGGCTCCGTCAACCTGAACCTGGAAGAACTGATCGATCGCAAGATCTTCCGTTTCATGGGCGATGCCGCTGCTTACGCCTACCTGGCCATGCAGCAGGCCATCGAAGACGCCGGCCTGAGCGCAGAGCAGATCTCCAACCCGCGTGTTGGCCTGATCGCCGGCTCCGGCGGCGCTTCGACCGTCAACCAGATGGAAGCCATCGACACCCTGCGTGAAAAGGGCGTCAAGCGCATTGGCCCATACCGTGTGACCCGCACCATGGGCAGCACCGTATCCGCCTGCCTGGCCACCCCCTTCCAGATCAAGGGCGTGAACTTCTCCATCTCCTCGGCCTGCGCCACCAGCGCGCACTGCATTGGCCAGGCCATGGAGCAGATCCAACTGGGCAAGCAAGACATGGTCTTCGCTGGCGGCGGTGAAGAAGAACATTGGAGCCAGAGCTGCCTGTTCGATGCCATGGGCGCCCTCTCCACCCAGTACAACGAAACCCCGGAGAAAGCCTCCCGCGCCTACGACGCCAAGCGTGACGGTTTCGTCATCGCCGGTGGCGGTGGCATGGTGGTAGTCGAAGAGCTGGAGCACGCGCTCAAGCGTGGCGCCAAGATCTACGCCGAAATCGTCGGCTACGGCGCGACCTCTGACGGCTACGACATGGTCGCCCCGAGCGGCGAAGGCGCCATCCGCTGCATGCAGCTGGCGCTGTCCACCGTCGACACCCCGATCGACTACCTGAACACTCACGGCACCTCCACTCCGGTCGGCGACGTGGCGGAAATCCGCGGCGTGCGCGAAGTGTTCGGCGACAAGGCCCCGGCCATCAGCTCCACCAAGAGCCTGTCCGGCCACTCCCTGGGCGCCGCCGGCGTGCAGGAAGCCATCTACTGCCTGCTGATGATGGAAGGCAAGTTCATGGCCGGTTCCGCCAACATCGACGAACTGGACCCGGAAGTCGCCGACCTGCCGATCCTGCGCGAGACCCGCGAGAACGCCAAGGTCGACACCGTGATGTCGAACAGCTTCGGCTTCGGTGGCACCAACGCCACCCTGGTGCTGCGCCGCTTCAACGGCTAACGGCTGTTTCGCAACGAAGAAAGGGCGCCATTGGCGCCCTTTCTGCTTTCTGCTTTCTGCGGTTCAGGCCGCTTCGCGATCGTGCTCAGCTTTGTCCCGGCCACCCATACGCGGCAGCAGCATGGGCACCTGGCGCCGATAGTCGGCGTATTCAGGATGCGCCCGCAGCAGGTCGCGTTCTTCCAGCTGAATGGCAGCCAGGATGTAGATGCTGGTCAGTACCGCGAACAGCAGGTGGGCCGCGCTCATGGTCGGAGTGGCCCAGAAGCACAGGAACCAGCCCAGGTAGAGCGGATGGCGCACCAGCTTGTAGGCGCCCGGAGTCTTGAACTCCAACTCGGTGTAGGGCTTGCCCAGCAGGTTCAGCCAGACCTGGCGCAGGCCGAACAGATCGAAGTGGTTGATCAGGAGTGTGGCGTAGAGCACCAGCGCCCAGCCGAAGCCGAAGATCGCGCCCATCACCAGGCGGCCCGAACGATTTTCGATGTTCCAGATTTCACCGCCCAGGGGTTGCCAGTAGCTGTACAGCAGGATCAGCGCAAGACTGGAAAACAGAACATAGGTGCTGCGCTCAGCCGCCGGTGGTATCCACTGCGTCCACCAGGCCTTGAAGGCCGGGCGGGCCATCAGGCTGTGCTGTACGGAGAAGATGGCCAGCAGCGCCACATCGATTCCAAGGGCGATCCAGAACGGCAGGCGTGGCTCGCCATCCAGGGTTCGCGGCGCGAACGGCAGGTTGGCGATGAAACCGATGGAATAGACGAAGGTGGCCAGGAAGATCAGGTAGCTGATCAGGCCGTAGAAGAAAATCGAACTGCGCTTGAAGTAAGTGAACATGATGCGCTCCTGCCTCGGGTTCTGGTCGGCGGAAACGCCCCGCCTTGGACACCAGCTTCGTCCCGTCCTGTATCAGCCCTATGGCTGGCAGCGCTCAGTTTGTTTCGGCTTTGTATCCGCTCCTCGGACTGCCCAGCCAGGCCTGCAACAGTTGGTGCAGGCGCTGCTGGTTCAGGGGTTTGGTCAACAGTGCCTTGACGCCCTGCTGCTGCACCTCGCTCTCCAGCAGGGCGTCGCTGAAACCGGTGTAAAGCACGATGGGCAGGTCGGCGCGAGACGCCAGGAGGCGCCGCGCCAGTTGCAGGCCAGAGAGACGCGGCATGCTCTGGTCGAGAATGATGAAGTCCCAGGCATAAGGGTCGGCACAGAGCAGCAGGCTGGCCTGCTCCGCATCGCAGAAGATGCCGGCCTCCAACCCCCAGCCCTCCAGCAGTTCGCCCATGAACTCGGCTACCGTAGCGTCGTCGTCCACCACGGCCACCCGCCCCTGCAAGGCCGAACGCAATTGTGGGCGCTCTGCGGCCGGCGCGACTGCAGCGTCCGCGTTCGACGCCGGGCCATGGGCCGGCATCAGCACACGGAAGGTGGCACCCTGCCCCGGCGCGCTGTCCAGATGAATATGGCCGCCATACTCATGGACGATGCCGTGCACCATGGATAGGCCCATGCCACTGCCCTGACCGCTGGCCTTGGTGGAGAAGAACGGCTCGAATATCTGCGCCCGCAGCGCCGGATCGATCCCCGGCCCGCTGTCGCTGACGGTAAGTGCCACGAAGTGTCCCGCGATCCGCTGCTGGCAAGAGGCACAGACGCCCGCCAGGTCCTGCTGTGCCAGGCTCACCCGCAACTGCCCGACGCTGCCCATGGCGTCGCGGGCATTGATGCAGAGATTCATCAGCACCTGCTCCAGCTGCACAGGATCGGCCAGTACCCGGGGCAGGTCGTGACCCAGCTGCACCTCCAGCTCGACCGTCGCCGGCAGGGTGGACTCCACCAGGCGGATAAAGTCCCCCAGCAGCAAGTCCAGCGCCACCACCTGCGGTTTGCCGCGGCTGCCCCGGCTGAAGGTGAGCATCTGCTGGATCAGGTCGCGAGCCTTCTCCGCCGAGCGCTGAACCCGCGACAGGTACTTGCGCAGGCGCTCATCACTGTCCTGCTCCGCCAGCTCCTGGGCCATCACCGTGTAGCCCAGCATGCTGGTCAGCAAGTTGTTGAAATCGTGGGCGATGCCGCCCGTCAGGTGCCCGATGGCCTCCATGCGCTGAGCCTGGCGTAGCTGCTGCTCCAGTCGGGCACGTTCCTCTTCAGCCTGGGTACGTTCGGTGATGTCGCGCAAGTAACAGATAAAGCGCGGCCCCTCGTCACCCGGCACTTGGGTCAGGGCCAGCTCGGCGGCAAACTCTCGGCCATCGGCGCGCTGCGCCACCACCTCCATGCGCTTGCCGAGGAATGCGCCATGGCCGGTCTGCACGTAGTGCTCCAGTGCATGTTCATAGGCATCGCGGAAACGCGGCGGGATGATCAACTTCAGCAGCGAATGCCCCAGCGCCTGCTCACGACTGATGCCAAAGCACTGCTCGGCCGCCGGGTTGAAGGCCAGCACGCGCCCGGCCTCGTCCATGCTGATGAAGCAGTCCAGGGCGGTGTTGGTGATGGCCCGGTACTGCAGCTCGCTGGCGCGCAGGGCCTGCTCGGCCTCCTTGCGCTGGGTAATCTCGCGGGTGATGCCCAGGATGCGGTCAACGCCGCCAATGGTGACGCGCTTCAGCAGCACTTCATCCCAGTGCAGGCTTCCGTCGCGGTTGCGTCGATGCCATTCGAAGCGCTGCACCTCGCCGGCCGCGGCGCGGGCCAGGTAACCCGCCGCGTCCTTGCCGGTATACGGGGCGTAGCCGGCGCTGAAGGCATCGATGTCCAGCTTGAGCATTTCCTCGTAACTGTAGCCGTAGGCGCGACAGGCCTTGGGGTTGACGTCCACCAGGGCGCCACTCTCGATGTCGTGGACGAAGATGGCATCTTCGGAGTTGTTGAAGATTGCCCGGTAGCTGGCTTCCGCCTCCAGCCGCTCGATTTCTGCGGCGGCCCGCACCGAGAAAATCCGCAGCACGGATTCCACCCTGTCACGATCGCTCATCGTCCCCAGCCGGCCAGCGGCGATCAGGCCCAGCGGCCGGCCATCACTGGCAAAGAGCGGGTAGCCGGCATAACTGTCGACACCGAAAGCGGCCAGCACTTCGTCGCTGGGGTAGGAACAGCGCAGGTCGCGAGGCACGAAGTGGAAACTGCGACCGAATACCTCGGCACAGGGCGTCCCCTTCAGGTCATAGGTAGCGTTCTGGTGCAAGCGTCCTTCGTAGTAGAGCGCCAGCGTGGTGAGGCATTGCGGCCCCTGGTCGCTGATGCGGCTGACAAAGGCAAAGTCGGCATTCAGGGAGCGCACCATGTAGCGGGCAATGGCCTCGAACACTTCGTTGCCAGTGGCGGCGGAAACGCCCAGCGCAACAAATCGCAGCACCTCTTCCAGGCTCTTGCGTGAGCTGATGTCAGTGGAAATGCCGCAGATAGCGCTGACCCGCCCTTCACCATCGAAGAGTGGGAATTTGTTCGACAGATAGGTGCGGATACCACCGCCCATGGGCACCTGTTCCTCGAACTCCAGCTCATGGCCGAGCTGGGCTACACGCACGTCGTTAGCGCGCAGCACATCGGCCATTTCCCTGGGAAAGAAATCGTGGTCGGTATGCCCCAGCACGCGTTCCGCGCGGACCTTGAACAGCCGCTCGAAGGCCCGGTTGACCAGGACCAGGCGGCCGTCGAGGTCCTTCACGTAGATCACCGCACTGCTGTTATCGACGATCTGCCGCAAGCGATGCTCTTCGGCACTGACGGCGAAGCGACTGGTCAGGGGCTGGCTCACCGGTAGGCCCTCCGGAGGTAGCGGACAGCCTGAGTATAGAGACAGCCGGGCCGCGCCCGGAGGGCCTCGGAGCCATTGAAACAATTGAAACAAAGGGCTGACGTGGGGGCGAATTCATTCGCATGTCTGCGTTAGCTGTTGCAAGAGATTTACCATCGAGCCAACAGCCAGCGCCTACGGGCAATGATTTCGCCCCTACCGCTTCTTGCAGACTCAGCCCGGGACGAACATGTATCCGACGCCGCGAACGGTGCGGATGATCTGCGGTTTGTCCGGGTCCGTTTCCAACTTGCGGCGCAGGCGCGCTATGCGGATGTCGATGGAGCGGTCGAAGGGGTTCCAGTCGCGATGCTGAGTCAGGTTCAACAACTGGTCGCGAGATAACGGCCGGTTGGGTCGCTGGGCGAAGGCCTGGAGCAGGTCGAACTCCATGGCGGTCAGGGGGATTTCCTCTCCGGCGGCGTCAAGCAGCTGGCGGCTTTGCAGATCGAGGCGGCAGAGGCCGAGTTGCAGGCAGGTGCCCTCGCTTTCCGTGGCGGGCTGGGTGGAAGCCGCCGGGGCGCGACGATAGCGCCGCAACACGGTCTTGACCCGCGCCAGCAGCTCGCGCGGGTCAAAGGGCTTGGCCAGGTAGTCGTCAGCACCGACCTCCAGCCCGACGATGCGATCCAGTGGCGTGCCGGCGCCGGAGACCATGATCACCGGCAGGTCGTGATGTTCGCGCAGGTAGCGCGCAAGGCTCAGGCCGTCCTCGCCGGGCAGCCCTACATCCAGCAGCACCAGATCGGGCAGCGCCTCGGCCAACCGCGCGCGCAGCTGGCCGCTGTCGCCGACGGCATGGACCTGGTAGCCCTGACCGCCGAGGTAATCCAGCAACAGTTCGCGGATCGCCTCGTCGTCGTCCACCACCAGGATGCTGATCTGTTCGGCCATGGACCCGCGCCTCGCGCCTACCTATGACCCAGCGAATATAGCGCGCCCTGACGACACGCGCGGGCTCAGCGGACGGTGAAACGCTGCTCGGCCAACAGACGGTCGCCCTGGAACACCATGAAACGCCACTCGCCCGGCACCACTTCGTAGTGCTCGGTGAATTCGTAGGCCATCACGTCCGTCGGCGCGCCGGGGGCCATCTTCTGCTCAACCACGAACTTGTCGTGACGCTTGCCGTCCGGGGTAACCACACCGGGGGTCAAGTACAGCAGGGTCAGCGGGGTGTCCTTTTCCTGCTTGCCGAGCAGCGTGTAACGCATGCCGAACTTGGTGCCCAACTTGGCCGGGATCTCGTCGGTCTGCTCGATATTCTGGTTGCTGCGGGTCAGCACGCGCTCGCCCGGCTGGTAGTCCTGATACTGCGATTCGAAGATGCCGTACTCCACCGGGCCATCCACCCGTACATCAGCCAGGGCCACGCCGGAAGCCAGGCCCAGGGCCACGAGTGCTGTCATTCGAAAGGGGATCATGTCGCGCTCCTTGTTTGCGGTGGCGCGAGGTTATGACGCGGCCATGACAGCCTCGTGACAGACTCACTGCGCGATGTCGCTCCGGTGTTTGCGCGGGAGCACTGCCAGGAAATTGTCCCGCGCAACCTTGCGCGCCACCGCTTCGGGCAGGGCGTCGAGGAAGGCATTGTAGGCCGCCAGGTAGTCCCCCAGGCCGTCGAAATGCCCGACCACGTCGGAGCCCAGCATGAAGCGGTCTGGATACCGCTCCACCAGTGCCAGCCAGCGCCGGTCCGGCTTGCCGCCGGCATCCAGCAAGTAGGGTTTCAGCACACTCCAGGAGAGGTCGACGTAGAGGTTCGGGTAGGCCCCCAGCATCCGCTCCAGGGTGGACAGGAGAAAGTCCATCTTCGTCTGGTGGCGGTGGATCTCCAGGCTGGAGCCGGCGTGGGCCCAGATGAAGCGCACGTGCGGATGGTTGCGCAGCGGCTCTTCCACTTCCTGCAGGTAAAGCGGATTGCGCTCACGCTTGGAGGTGATGTTGGAGTGCAGCAGCACCGGCAGGTCGTACTCGGCCGCCAGGTGGTAGATGCGGCTCATGGCCTCGTTGTTGGCGCGCGGCGTGTCGCCATCGATGAGGGCGGTGAGGTCGTCGTGGCGGGTGAACACCTCGCCAATACCCTGCCAAAGGCCCGGGTCCAGTTCGAGCATGCGGCGAATGTGGGCGTCGGAGTTCTTGTCGTTGGGGTTGAAACCGCTGAGAAAGGGATGAAAACGCTTGCGCTGCTCGACCGGCAGTTGCTTCACCGCTGCGGCCACCAGCACGTCGGTGGCGCTGTACCAGTAGGCTCCGGCGTCGTCGCCAGCGTAGTAGCGCGGCCGCTTGGGTTCATCCTCGTGCCACTTCTTGGCCACCGGAATACCAGAGATCATTGCGTGGTCGATGCCACCCTTGTCCATCGCATCCAGGAGGGATTTCATGCCATCGGTTTCCTGGAAGAAATCCACGTAGTGCAGGTGGGCGTCGCTGTAGTGGTACTCGCGCGCTTCCCCCGGCATGGTCGCCGTCAGCAGCAGTGCGGCGAGACTGGTCCTCAGTCGATACAAGGCAGGTCCTCCCGGATGTATGAGCGACTATAGACCGGCAGCCGGCTGACCGCGTTCAACCGGGTTACCCGCTGCCCGGCCGCCGCCCTTTGCGCTAGCCTAGCGGGGACTGTTCCGCTCATCGGCCAGGAGGCCCACCATGACCATCCGTCTCACCCGTGATTCCGCCAACGGCACCCGCCAACGCATCGAACTGGAAGGCAAGGCACCGCTGTTCACTGACCTGCCGACGGACCTTGGCGGCGCCGGTGGGGACCCGGAGCCTCATGACTACTTCGATGCAGCGCTGGGCAGCTGCAAGGCCCTGACCGTCACCTATTACGCCCAGAAAAACGGCATCCCGCTGACTGGCGTGGACGTTGAGGTGACCCGCGACGACAGCGAGGAACGCAAGGGGCACTACCGCCTGGATGTGAAACTGACCCTGCGCGGCGCCCTCACCGACGAGCAACGCGCCACCCTGCTGCGCATCGCCGACAAGTGCCCGGTACACAAGCTGATGACCCAGGTGGAAGTGAGCATCGAAACGCGCCTTGCCGAAGGCAACTTCAGCCAGTGACCCGAGCAGGAAACCTGAGCATGAACATTCTCACCATACGGCCGCGCGCCGAAGAAGTCGCCGGGCAACCCATCCTCCGACCGCTGCCGTCGGCCCAGTGCCGCAGCGTCGGGCCCTTCGTGTTCTTCGACCACATGCTGGAAGCTGACTACACCCCCGGCACCGGCATGGACGTGCGCCAGCATCCCCATATCGGCCTATCCACCCTCACCTACCTGTTCGAAGGCGAGCTGCAACACAAGGACAGCCTGGGCTCGGACCAATTGGTGAAGCCGGGCGACGTCAGCTGGATGACCGCTGGCCGCGGCGTTGCCCATGTCGAGCGCACCCCGGCGAAGCTGATGACCAGCGGCTCGCGCGCACACGGCCTGCAAGTCTGGCTGGCCCTGCCGAAGGAATTCGAGGATTGCGAACCCAGCTACAGCCATCATCCGGCGGCGAGCCTGCCGCAGCAGGAAGCACTCGGTGTGCGCATCCGCCTGATCGCCGGAACCGGCTTCTGCCTGGAATCGCCTGTACCGGTGCTCTCCCCTACCCTCTACGCAGACCTGCATCTGGAAGCCGGCGCCACCTTGACCATCCCCTGCGAACATCCCCAGCGGGCGCTCTATCTGCTGGAAGGCGAAGCAATGCTGGACGACCAGCCGCTCGAAGCACGCAGTCTGGTGGTGCTGCCAGAGGGCGTGGAGTACGTGCTTTCCGCATGCAGCGGTAGCCACCTGGCGATGATCGGCGGCTCACCATTGGATGGGCCGCGACGGATGAACTGGAATTTCGTGTCCAGCAGCCCGGAACTGATCGAGCAGGCGCGCAGCCGTTGGGCGGCCGGAGACTGGCCAGTGGTGCCGGGCGAAACCAGCCGCATTGAGTTGCCGCGCTGATCTGGACGGCGGGTGGTGGGCTGAAGCCCACCCTACGGGCTCGCACACCTGGCTTAGGGCTCAGGCGAAGACTTCGTCCAGCAGCGCGTACATGGCGGTGAAGGCGCGCCGCGAAACCGTGGCGTTGTATTGCGCGGTACCAGGACTGTTGGCGGCAGGATCGGTGAACGAATGCACCGCGCCACCATAACTCAGCAACTGCCAATCCACTCCGGCCTCGCCCATCTCCCTGGCGAAGGCCGGTAGCTGTTCACGGGGCACCAGCGGGTCCAACGCGCCATCCAACATCAGGACCGCGCCCTGGATATTCTGGGATTGGATCTGCGTCATGGATTACCTCGTTCCGCCAAAGACTTCGTCGAACAGGTCGTTCATGGCCTGGTAGGCCCGGGCAGCGACCTTGGGATTGTATTCATTACGCCCGGGCACGCTGGCCCCGCGCTCGGTGAAGGAATGCACCGCACCACCGTAGCTGACCAGTTGCCAATCGGCCTTGGCGGCCGTCATTTCGGCAGTGAAAGCCTCTACCTGGGTCTTGGGCACGGCAGGGTCGTCAGCGCCATGCAGCACCAGTACCGGCGCGCGAATATTGCGCGCATCGGCCGGGTTCGGCGTGTCCAGGTTGCCGTGGAAAGACACGAAGCCCTTCAGCTGTGCGCCTGAGCGCGCCAGTTCCAGGACACTGCCGCCACCGAAGCAGAAGCCGATGGCGCCGAGACTCGCCAGGTCCAGCGACACCTGCCCAGCCTGGGCCTTGAGAGTCTCCACACCGGCCTGGGCACGTTTGCGCATCAAGGGCCGATCACCGCGTACGGCCGTCGCGGCGGCCCTGGCTTCGTCCGGATTGGTTGGGCGAACGTCCTTGCCATACATGTCGGCAATGAAGATCACGTAGCGCTGGCCGGCGATTTCCTTGGCCTGCTCGGCTGCGGCCGGGGTCACGCCCAGCCAGTTGGGCACCATCAGCAGGCCGGGGCGTGGGGTCTTCACCGCATCGTCATAGACCAGGGTGCCTTCAAAGGCTTTGCCGTCTATCTCGTACGGAACAGCCTGGGTAACCATGGCTGCACAAGCGGGACCGGCGAATGCGAACAGCAGCGAAGGCAGGAGCAAACGGTTCATGGGGACTCTCCAGTGCCAGGGGGAATGACTAAGGTTAGACCCAATGCCGGCTGAGCCCTCCTGCCGGGTTCGTTGCATGGGATTTCAAGAGCGCGGCAGTGTCGACCTGGCCTTGTGCGGTCGGCGTAGCGAACGAATTCGCTCCGCCGAAGCGTCAAGCACCCACAACGAAAAAGGCCCGCAATTCGCGGGCCTGTTCCGTTCCAGCCTCTTATCAGGCCGAGAGTTCCACCAGCAGCTTGTTCAGGCGGCGCACGTAGGCGGCCGGGTCCTTCAGGCTGTCGCCGGCGGCGAGGGCGGCCTGGTCGAAGAGGATGTGGGACAGCTCGCCAAAGCGGTCCTCGTCCTGCTCGCCATCCAGCTTCTCGATCAGCGGGTGGGCCGGGTTGATCTCGAAGATCGGCTTGGAGTCCGGCACCTTTTGGCCACTGGCCTCAAGGATCTGGCGCATCTGCAGGCCCAGATCCTGTTCGCCGATGGCGAGGATCGCCGGGGAGTCAGTCAGTCGGTGGGAAACGCGCACTTCGCTGACTTGCTCGTCCAGCACCTTCTTCAGGCGCTCGATCAGGCCTTCCTTGGTCTTGGCGACTTCTTCCTGGGCCTTCTTGTCCTCTTCCGAGTCCAACTTGCCCAGGTCCAGGTCACCGCGGGCGACATCCACGAAACCCTTGCCGTCGAAGTCGGACAGGTAGCTCATCAGCCACTCGTCGATACGGTCGGTGAGCAGCAGCACTTCGATGCCTTTCTTGCGGAAGACTTCCAGGTGCGGGCTGTTCTTGACCTGCGAATAGCTCTCGCCGGTGAGGAAGTAGATCTTGTCCTGGCCTTCTTTCATGCGGCCGATGTAGTCGGCAAGGGAAACACTCTGCTCACCGGATGCATCCTGGGTGGAGGCGAAGCGCAGCAGGCCGGCGATTTTCTCTTTGTTGGCGAAGTCCTCGGCCGGGCCTTCTTTCAGCACCTGACCGAAGTTGGTCCAGAAGCCCTTGTACTGCTCGGGTTCGTTCTTGGCTAGTTTCTCCAGCATGTCCAGCACGCGCTTGGTCAGGGCCGACTTCATGGAGTCGATCACCGGACCCGACTGCAGGATTTCGCGGGAGACGTTCAACGACAAGTCATTGGAGTCCACGACGCCCTTGATGAAACGCAGGTAGAGCGGCAGGAACTGTTCTGCCTGGTCCATGATGAACACGCGCTGCACATACAGCTTCAGGCCACGCGGTGCCTCGCGGTGATAAAGGTCGAACGGGGCACGGGCCGGAACATAGAGCAGCGAGGTGTACTCCAGCTTGCCTTCAACCTTGTTGTGGCTCCAGGACAGCGGGTTCTCGAAGTCATGGGCAACGTGCTTGTAGAACTCCTGGTACTCCTCGTCCTTGACCTCGGTACGCGGGCGAGTCCAGAGCGCGCTGGCGCGGTTGACGGTTTCCCACTCCTGCTCGGCGGGCGCATCTTCGCCGTGGTGTTCTTTCGGCAGTTCGATGGGCAGGGCGATGTGGTCGGAGTATTTCTTGATGACGTTACGCAGACGCCAGCCATCGGCGAACTCCTCTTCGCCACTCTTCAGGTGCAGGACGATGCGGGTGCCACGCTCTGCCTTGTCGACAGTGGCGATGTCGAACTCGCCCTCGCCTTGCGACGACCAGTGCACGCCTTCGCTCGCCGACAGACCGGCGCGGCGGGTGAAAACTTCTACCTTGTCGGCGACGATGAAGGCGGAATAGAAGCCCACGCCGAACTGACCGATGAGGTGGGAGTCCTTCTTCTGGTCGCCGGAAAGGTTCTTCAGGAAGTCGGCGGTGCCGGACTTGGCAATGGTGCCCAGGTGCGCGATCACCTCGTCGCGGCTCATGCCGATGCCGTTGTCTTCGAGGGTGATGGTGCGAGCGTCCTTGTCGAAGCTGACGCGGATCTTCAGCTCGGCGCCGCCTTCCAGCAGCTCGGGCTTGGCCAGCGCTTCGAAGCGCAGCTTGTCGGCAGCATCGGAGGCGTTGGAAATCAGCTCGCGGAGGAAGATTTCCTTGTTGGAATACAGGGAATGGATCATCAGGTGAAGCAGTTGCTTCACCTCGGTCTGGAAGCCCAGGGTTTCTTTTTGAGTTTCCACACTCATGGTCGTCTAACTCCACGTGGATGGTTTGAGCCGCATACGGCGGCGGATGTCATCCAGATGGGGGCTTCGACAAGGATTTCAAGTGCTTAGGAAAATCGAACAGTACTTGCCCGCCAATGGCACCTGCCATTGCCCGGAAACAGTGAAAAGAGAAGCGCGTTTCACTCGACCGGCTCAGGGCTCCAGCAGCTCCACGTCGGACACCTCTTCGACATCGAAACTGAAACTGGCGGCCCCTGCCCCGCCCAGGTTACGACGAATGAGGATCCGGCCATCGCGATCCAGGCCGGCGAAGCGGCCTTCGGCGGTGCTGCCACGCACTGTGTACACGCGCATGCTGAGCTCCTGGTATTGGCTGGGGGTGTTCAGCAAACGTTGCAGCGAGAAACGCAAGCGACGATCCACCGCACCGGTGTCCGCGAGAGGCGCCAGCTCCTGCGCCCCGCTAGGCGTTTCAGGCGCCACGCTGGGAGTGGTCAGTGGCGGGAAACTGTCATGGCGCACACGCCAGCCCCGGGCCGCGCTCTTGGCCAGCTGCAAGGCCAGATGCTGAACCTGGCCGTCGACACGGGCCTCCACGTCCAGATCCAAATCGCGCGCCGGCAAGCTGACAGCTGGCAGTTGGGCCAGCTCTACGTTATGGGTGGCGAAGCGCCGCTGCAGGTAGTCACGAACCACATAGGCCAGGGTGTCGCGAGAGTCATAGGTGGTATCCACCCGTCCATCGCGGTAGCGCAGACGGTCGGTAAAGACCTCCAAATGGCCCGTGAGCGTAGTGGCGAACTTCGGCGGCAAGACCAGATGGAAGTCGCCGGCCAGACGGTTTGGCGCCACGGGCTGCAAGTCCAGATGCAGGGTGTAGCCACGGGGGATACGCCGGGCCTCCGGTAGTTCCTGCTCCGGTAGCAGCCAACTGATCTCGACTTCCGGTTGCGGTCCAGGGTCCTGGGGCAGCACGTCCAGGCGCAAGGCCCCCTTCGGCAGGTTGCCGACACGAATGGTCAACTCGCGACGGGCGTAGAAATCCTGCCCCTCGCGCAGGCTGAGAATGCCGTCCACCAGTTCGGCCTGTAGCGGCGAGAAACGCTGGCCGTTGAGCTCCCCGTTGAGACGGATATCCAGCTCTGACGCGGCCTGCGGCTCATCGCCCAGCCAGCGAAGGCTGATGATTGACTGCAACCGCTCAGGGTCCTGCGCGGCCAGCATCGTCAGCCCCACCACCAGCGGAATGAAGCCCATCGCGCCCAGGGCCACAGCCTTGCGCGCGGTGCGCCAATGGTTGAGCACATAGGCCAGCGTGACCGGCGGCAACAAGCTGCCAAAGCCCCAGAGCAAACTGGTACCAAAAGCGAGCATCACCAGCCAGACCAGGCCGGTGACGATCAGCAGTAGGCCACCAAGTATCAGTAACGCAACCATCGGACTTTCCTTGAGAGCGACCGGACCTTACTGGCGCCCCTCAGGGTTCATCGACCTTGAAGTGGGCGCGTGCGGTGGCGATGGGTTCGGTCTGGGTGGTCTGCCAGGCGGTGATGGCGACGTTGGCGACGCGGCGGCCTTGTCGCCAGACCTGGCACTGGACGAAGGTGTCACGATAGTGTCCGGCGCGCAGGTAATCTATCGAGAAGTCGATGATTTTGGGCATATGTGGCGTGCCCATGAACATCAGCAGGTGGAGCATGGCCGCATGTTCCATGAAACCGGCGATCACACCGCCGTGGATGGCCGGCAGGGTCGGGTTGCCGATGTTTTCCTTGCTTGCTGGAAGACGGAACACCATGTCATCCCCCAGGCGCAGGCATTCCATGCCGATCAGCTTGGCGTAGGGGATCAGGCACACCAGCGAGTCGTAGTCATTCTTCTCCTGGGCCTCGCGCACCAGCGCGTTGAAGTCGAGGCTCATACTGCACCTCCCTGCTTCAACTGGCCGGGCTTGCCCATGCGCATGAAGGCGCCGACCACATGGGCGATGGGTTGGGTCGGGTCGTCCTGATAGGCATAGCCACGGGTGAAGATGACATTGGGCGTCACCCGGTAGCACTCGGCGAATCCGTAGACGTCCTTGTGCGGCTCGGCCGGGTGCATGTAGTCGATGCGCAGGTCCAGGGTCGGGCAGATCTCGAACTCCGGCAGTACGCAGACCGTGGAAATGCCGCAGGTGGTGTCCATCAAGGTCGTAATGGCGCCGCCGTGGATCACGCCGGTTTCCGGGTTGCCGATGATCTGTTGGCTGTAAGGCAAACGCAGGGTCAGGCCCTGGGGAGTGGCGTCATGCACGCTTAGGCCGAGCACCTGGCAGTGGCGCAACGCGGAAAGAAAGCGCTGCGACCGTTCGATAAGGGAATTGTCCGTCATGACTGCAACCTTGGCGGAAAGTGGGCAAAGTGCTAAATGATACCCTGACGGACGCGCCTACGCCGTGGCCAAGCGTTCGGGTAAGGCTTTTTGCATTAAGCACGGAACTTAGAAACAGGTCACAAACTCCAACGCCTATCGATGAGGAAAAGCCACACATGGAGGCTCAATGATGAAGAAAACCCTGTCTCTCGCCCTGCTCCTGGCCGCTAGCCTTGGTCTCGCTGCCTGCGACAAGAAGGAAGAGGCCCAGGCACCGGCTGCACCGGCGACCGAATCCCAGCCGAGCGCACCGGCCCCAGCCCCGACTCCGGCTCCGGAAGCCGCCCCGGCTCCGAGCGCACCCGCCGCTCCGGCCGCTCCGGAGACTGCACCGACCGAGGAGCAGAGCCAGTAAACTCCTGGCAATAGCTACGACAAGGCCCGCATTGCGCGGGCCTTGTTGTTTCCGTGGGTCAGAGCGCCGGACTGAGCATCAACAACAGGCAGCAGACCAGGCCGACGACCCAGACCAAGCTGCGCAGGGTGGCCTTGTCGTTCCAATAGAGGAACAGGTAGAGCACGCGCGACACGATGAAGATGATCGCCAGCAGGTCGACGAAGTAGCCGTGGGTCTGGGTGACATGGGACATGAGCACACCGGCGGCGAACAGCGGGAAAATCTCGATGCTGTTCTGATGCGCCGCCACAGCCCGCGCACCGAAACCCGTCAACCGTGCCTGCTGCGCACGTGGATGACGGTTGTCGTAGCCCCTGCCCTCTTCACGCATGGCCTTGGCCACGGGAATCTTCGCCAGGTAGATGAGCAGGGCCGAGAAGAACAGGCACCAGAAAGGAATACTCATTCGACCTTCTCCTTGGGCGCTTCCAGCGCGTGAGTTGGGGTGTAGACCATCACATCCAGCACATCGGAATGGAATTCGCGGCGGTACAGCACCAGCACAACACCCGTGGTCGCAATGATGAAAAACCAGGGATTGATGAACCAGGCCAGCATGGCCAAGCCGAAATAGTAGCTGCGCAAGCCGAAGTTGAACTGGTTGGCCGCCAGGGAAATCACCCGCGCGGTACGCTCGGCGAAGGCCTTCCTCTCCTGCTCGCTGACGTGTTTCTCTCCGATCATCGGCGCCGATCCCACGAGGATGGCGGCAAAGTTGTACTGACGCATGCACCAACTGAAGGTGAAGAAGGCGTAGACGAAGACGACGGCGAGACCCAACAGCTTCAACTCGGAAATACTGCGGCTGGCAGCCTGCACGAACGGCAGGTCGGCCAGCACCGACACCGCGCGATCAGTGGATCCGAACACCGTGAGAATGCCGGCCAGGATAATCAGGGTACTGGAGGCGAAGAACGAGGCATTGCGCTCAAGGTTTCCGATCACACTGGCGTCGGCGATACGGTTGTCGCGCAGCAACAGGCGACGCATCCAGTCCTCGCGGTAGAGATGCAGGACCGAAGCCAGGCAGGCGGTGTCCTTGCCCTTCCAGATGGCGTAGCGGGTGTACCCCACCCAGCAGGTAATGAACCAGAGAATGGCCACCAGATGAGGCCAGTTGCGCAGAATGGTCGACATGCAAATTCCTTGTAAGAACGCGGCGAATTATAGCGATCCATGGCCATGACAACACGACACCTGCAATGCACTACCAAGCGGAAACGCGCTGGTCATTCGACCGGTATCCGGGCCGGCAAGCTGCGCCGGGAGACCTGAGCGGACGGAACTCCTGAAGTGGGATTCCGGCGCACTTTACGAGACCCGATGGCTAAGCAAGCGCCTCTCCTCCCCGTTACCCAGCGCCACGAAAAAGGCCGCCCTTCGGCGTAATGCTGTTCACATAAGCATTTGAGCTGTTGCCGAGGCTCCCCGAGAATCCGATGCCAGATCTCTGGCATCGGATTTTTTATGTCTTTCCAGCAGCAGTTACTCGACCTG